>JBCBHL010000158.1:0-15840 GCA_038525605.1 Bacteroidota bacterium | reverse complement strand
GATGGCATCCACTACCGTCATCTCGTCGAGATTAACGCTGGCCTTGAGTAATCCACCTGATACACCCAAACTCAGGTAAGTTCTTTCCGCAACCGGGATGTGAGCTGCAAAACTCAGCATACTTTCTATCTCACGGAAAGGTCCCTGATCGTCAACTAAGACATATCCACCGATACCTAGTTTGGTATCTCCTTTGGACCCGTTTTTTGTATCTCCGCCCTTGTAATACTGGGCATTCGTACTCGATCTCAATGAATTTGCCTTATACGGGTTCTTTTTTAATCGAATTGGCGTGTACAGGCTTAAGAAGCCTGTAGTTGGTGCGCCATCGAAACCTGCCCACTGCTTTCTGAAACCGGTTCTGATATCCAGAAAATCATTAGCTCCTGTAAATGCAGGGCTAAAAGCCGGAAGGTTTTGAAAATACTGACCTAATACCACTTTACCCTGCCCGAAGGATTCGGATCCGAAAGCGAGCAATACGATGATTAAAATATATAGTCTTTTCATTATTGCTATTAATTTTCAAGTTCTTTATTTAGTTCCTACAATTAATTATTTCAAGATCATTACGAATCCTTCATATCTTCTTCCGCCTGTTTCCAGATCGATCACATAGTAATAAGTATCGACCGGGAGCTCTTTGCCTTCGAATGTACCATCCCACGGTGTCTGATATCCTACAGATTCAAAGACCGTATTTCCTTCCCTATTAAGGATCGTTACTCTGCTATTAGGATGCAATGTGATGTTATCGATGATCCAGGTATCGTTCACGCCATCACCATTAGGAGTGAAAGCTGTTTTGATGACCAGTTCCAGATCAGGATTAGCAATCAGGGTAATGGTGAAGGTTTCTTCAATGAAGTCACCCGCAGAGTCAGTAGTTCTCACCCTGATGCTACGCGTATCTCCTTCTTCAAAATCCACCATTTCAGCTAATTCCAGCGCATCGCCATTGATGGTGAATACTGCATTATCCGTATCTCCGTTACCTGATACCAGTGTGTAGCTATGCGTATCGGCAACATCTATATCGTCTGTGGTAAATGTCCCAATCTCAAAACCTACGCTTACATCTTCATCAATCGTCTGGTTAGACAGTGTCAGTGATATCGGTACATCATTGACAGGGTTAACCACAACTGTGATTGTTACATCAGAAGACAATTCTCCATCAGAAACAGTTACGGTAAGTTCTGTTGTACCAAACTGATCATCATTAGGAACGATTGTCAGCGTTCTATCTGAACCATCTCCACTAACAGTAGCTCCGCCAGCCATAAAGACTATGTCGTTATCAACTGCAAACGTGAATTGTAAATCTGCCAAATCAGTGTCTGGATCAGAAACTGCGAAAGCCGTTGTTCCTTCAGTGTCTTCATCGAAAGAGAAGTCGGCAAGTCCTGTAATGACAGGTACTTCATTGTCATCAGTGACATTAATCGTTACGTTCTCCTCTGCACTGGTATTGCTACCATCAGAAACTGTCACTACCAACGTGTAAACCGACGTTGACTCAAAATCAAGATTGGTATTATCCGCTACAGTAATTTCTCCACTGGCAGCATTGATCGCAAATATATTATCAGTATTACCGCTGACGATTGTCCAGTCACTAAAAGTTGTGGCGGTTACATCTGTATCAGTAGCAAGCACACTACCCAGCGAAGTATCGTTTGCCGCATTTTCATTGATCTCAAATACCTGAGAAGCTGTGACTACTGGCAGTACGTCATTGAGGTCGTTGATATTGATCTGAACAGTTTCCGGAGTACTGCTATTCACGCCGTCGCTTACAGTAACTGTCAATAGAATATTTTCGAAGCTTTCTCTATCCAGACTGCTGTTGTCAGCAATTGTTATCTCTCCACTCGAAGCGTCAATTGCAAAGATACCTTCGTCATTTCCTGCTGTAATCATCCACATACCGAATGTAGTAGCTGTGACATCTGCATCTGTTGCATTCAAGGTACCAAGGGCAGTCATGTTTGCCAGATTTTCATCAATTGTGAAACTTTGACCTGCCGTTACAACTGGTAAGATATCGTTCACATCTTCCACTGTAATTGACACTGTCTCTTCTGCACTGGTATTGTCTCCATCAGATACTGTCAGAGTAAGTGTGTAAGAAGTCGTGCCACTTTCAAAATCCAGATCACCGGAATCGTTGACAGTGATCTCTCCGGTCGTCGCATTGATTGCAAAGGCACCGTTCAGATCGCCATCTACATCAGTGTTTCCACTAAGGATCGTCCAGCTCTGGAAAGTGGTAGCAGCATCAGCATCAGTAGCCAGCACTGTTCCTACACTCATGCCATCCGCAAGATTCTCATCAATTATGAAGCTTTGAGAAGCGGTGATCACAGGCGTGCTGTCATCATTGGTGATTGTAACAGTTGCTCCATCTGATATATCTACCGGGAATGAAGTTGCCCCTAATGAACTCATCGATACCGTTAGATCTTCATCATTCTCTTCAACGCCGTCCGTTGTAGGCACCACAGTAAAAGTCTGTGTCTCGCCTGTCGTTCCTGCAAATGTTAAGACCTGACCGCTAACAGCAGTGTAATCACTGTCTGCAGTGGTTGCAGTACCATCCGCGCTGTTTACCTCAACAGTAAATCCACCATCTACAGGGTTGTCAAGAGTCGCGGTTAAAGTAATTGCCCCATCATCTTCAGCACTTGTAACATCTGCGATGGTAACAGCCGCATTGTCATCATTCAAAATGGTTACTGTTGCACCATCTGTAATGACTACATTTACTGCAGTACCTGCAAGATTTGACTGACTGACTGTAATTGTTTCATCATTTTCCACTTTGCTATCTGCCTGTGGTGCGATCGAAATAGTTTGGGTTTCGCCAACCGTTCCAGCAAATGTGAGTGTTTGTGTCGCTGATGCGGTATAATCGTTATCAGCTGTCGTAGCGGATCCGTCTGCTACAATTACATCTACAGTAAATCCACCCTGAACTTCACTGTCCAGCGTTGCTGTAACAGTAATAGCTCCATCGTCCTCATTGGCAGACAAATCTGCAATTGTCACTTCTGCATTATCATCGTTTGTAATGGTAACGGTTGCTCCGTCCGTAACATCAATATCAGCAGCATCCGCAGAACCTGGCACTGTATTATTCATACTTACTGTAAACGTTTCGTCAGGCTCTAACTTGCTATCCACACCAATTGTGACATCTACAGTTTCAGTCTCGCCAGCAGTACCAGCAAAAGTGACCGTTTCAGGAGCCAGTGCCGTATAATCAGCGTCTGCGGTTGTTGCAGTACCATCGGCAGTGTTTACATCTACTGTCAGTCCATCCTGGACTTCATTGTCTAATGTAAAAGTCAATGTGGCCGTACCAGCATCTTCATTTACCACCACATCTGCTACAGTAATTGCTGCATTATCATTGTTGGTAATTGTGACTGTTCCTGTACTGGTTACATCTATGTCAGTGGCATCAACTGTGGTAGGTACCAGGTTACTAAGAGCTAGGTTAATTAGCTCATCAGCCTCTACTTTCGAGTCTTCATTGATTAAGATATCAAATGATTGCATTTCACCAGCGGTACCTGTAAACGTTTCTGTTTCAGTCGTCGAAGTATCATCGTAATCATTGTCGGCAGCTGTGGCAGTATTGTCTGAGAAGGTGGCATCAACGGAGAATCCTCCGTCAACTGCTGCATCTACTCCTACCATTACAGTAGCGAATCCTACATTTTCATTGACTACTAAACTATTGATGGTAACAGTTGCCTGATCATCATTAACAATTGTAACAGTTGCTCCATCAGTAATATCAATCGGAAGTGTTGAACCTGTCAGATTTGACTGACTGATTGAAAGCGTTTCATCTGCCTCTACCTTAGTGTCTGCACCAATTGTTATATTATAAGATTGTGTTTCACCAGCAGTACCTGCAAAGTTCAGTGATTGGGAAGTTATGCTCGCATAATCCGCATCAGCGATCATAGCTGTTCCATCAGCAGTGCTAACATCTACAGAGAAGCTACCCTGGACTGCATTGTCAAGCGTTGCTGTAACTGTAATATTTCCGTCATTTTCATTTCCGCTGATATCAGCAATGGTTATCGATGCATTGTCATCATTATTGATGGTTACCGTAGCATCATCAGTAATATCGACGATCAAACTGGTTGCTCCCAGATTTGCCATGCTAAGTGTCAGATTCTCGTCTGTCTCCAGCTTCATATCCGCCGTTGGCGATAACGTAAATGTTTGCATCTCACCAGCTGTTCCGGTAAAGGTCAATACTTCACCGCTCAGTGCAGTATAGTCACTATCTGCTGTGGTGGCAGTTCCGTCAGCAGAGTTAATCTCTACTGTAAATCCATCCTGCACCGCATTATCAAGTACTGCTGTTACTGTGATATCTCCATCATTTTCATTTCCTGAAACATCTGCAATCGTCACTGCTGCATTGTCATCATTGTTAATTGTTACGGTTGCCTCATCAGTGATAAAGATGTCAGCGGGATCCACTGTAGTGGCAGTCAAATTGCTCATTGCTATATCGATCAACTCGTCTGACTCCACCTTGTTATCATCTGTGATTGCCACATCAAATGTTTGCGTCTCCCCTGCTGTTCCCGTAAAGGATTCAGTGTTTGAAGATACTGCAGTATAATCGTTGTCTGCCAGAGTTGCTGTATTATCAGCAGTGCTGACATCCACATTAAAACCACCCTCTACCTCAGTATCCAGTGTCAGGGTTAAGGTGGCTGTGCCATCCGCTTCATTAACTGTTACATCGGCAATTGTCACGCTGGCCTGATCGTCATTGACAATCGTTACCATCGCACCATCTGTAATGTCTATGTCTGAAGCATCTACTGTGCCGGCCACTACATTACTCAAGATGATATCGATCAACTCGTCTGCTTCTACTTTCCCGTCAGTACCGATCGTAATGTCCAATGACTGGGTCTCACCGTCTGTCCCTGTGAAGGTCTCGCTTGCGGAAACTTGTGCTGCATAGTCCGCGTCTGCTACCTGTGCAGTATTGTCATTGGTACTAACATCTACATCAAATCCACCGTCTACTTCACCACTCAGGGTAAGCACAACCCGTGCTGTACCATCCCCTTCTAAGACGCTTACATCTGCTACTGTCACTATTGCCTGGTCATCGTTTGTAATCTGAACAGTACCAGTACCTGTCACATCTACATCATCTGGGTCTACCAGATTAACAGACTTATTGGTAGTAATAAAGCCAACTGTCTCATTTCTTTCTACTACGTCATCAGTCGCTATGGTTAAAGTCACCGTTTCCTCTTCACCTGCTGTGCCATCGAAACTAATAGTCTGTAATGATACGGCCGTGTAGTCATCACCAGCAGTAGCTGTACCGCCGAATGTAGATAAATCCACGGAAAAACCTCCGTCAACTGCATTATCTAACCTGACAGTCATTTCCACCGATCCGTCATCTTCGTCTACCAAGACAACTACATGAGTTAGGCTAGCTTGATCATCATTGGTAATAGTTCCTGTTCCAGTCGCATCCGTAATGACGACTGCCGTACCAGTAGCATTACTTAATGTGAATGTAATTGTTTCATCTCGTTCTACTATTTCATCACCTGAAACAGTGACATTAACTGTTTGACTCGTCTCACCGGCAAGAAAAGAAACTGTTCCACTTGCTGCCGTATAATCTGTACCTGCTTCAGCCGTCCCATCTGATGTGGCATAATCGACAGTTGCTCCACCAGTAGGGGCCGGAGCACTGAGGCTTACGGTAAAAGATAAGGTCACAGATCCTGCATCACCTTCCGTCACAGAAGGATCATTGACTGAGAGTTCAATATCATCATCATTGACAATTGTCAAAGTTGCCAAATCCGATTCATCAATATCTCCAGCGTCTACTGTAACAGCCGTTACGTTATCCATGCTAATGTTGACAGTCTCATTGTTTTCACCAACTACATCAGCGGTAGGTGTCACGTCAAACGTCTCCGATTCACCTGCTGTACCTGCAAATGACAATGTCGAGCCGCTAACGGCAGTATAATCCGAATTAGCTATGGTAGCTGTACCGTCAGCGGTATTTACGTCTACAGTGAAACCACCATCTACAGCATTGTCAACTGTTACGGTAAAGGTCACCGCTCCATCATCCTCATTTCCACTTTCATTTTCTATTGTCAGAGTAGCCTGATCATCATTTGTGATGGTTGCTGTTGCCCCATCAGTGATATCGATGTCACCAGTATCTACGGTTCCTGCTGCTTTACTGTCAAGGCTGATTGTAATTGTTTCATCTGCCTCTACCACATTGTCATCACTCACTGTGATGGTTACCTGCTCTGTTTCATTGGCTGTTCCGGCGAAAGTAACTGCTTCACTCACTAAAGCGGTGTAGTCGTCACCCGCGGTAGCTGTACCATCCGCAGTTGTTACACCAAGAGAGAATCCTCCATCTACTGCATTATCTGATATCAGACTTAATGTAAAAGTTCCATTCTCATTCGGACTGATATCCGCCACTGTTACTGTAGCAACATCATCGTTGGTAATCGTACCGGAACCGGTTGCATCTCCAATAACTACATCTGTACCGGTTGGGTTAGATAGCGTTAATGTAATCGTTTCATCAACTTCAACAGTTTCGTCACCTGCGACGGTTACATCTACCGTTCTACTTGTTTGTCCCGCAGAGAAACTTAACGTAGTAGTACCAATAGCTGTGTAATCTGAAGCAGAGGATGCAGTTCCATCAGAAGTCGCATAGTCAACAGTTGCACCTCCTGCAGGAGCTGGATTACTTAAGGTTACTGTAAAAGTTAAAGTGGCAGATCCAGCATCTCCTTCCGATACTGTTGGGTCATCTACGGATGCTGTTACATTGTCATCATTCAATATTGTCAATATCGCAGTGTCTGATTCATCTATATCACCTACATCTACTGTACCAGCTGTGACATTATCCATGTTGATACTAACAGTCTCATCCGCCTCTGCATCTGAATCTGTCGAAGGCGTCACGGTAAACGTTTCTGTTTCGGAAGCTGTACCTGCAAAGGTCAATGTTTCACTGGTAACTGCTGTATAATCGGAGTTCGCAATTGTGGCAGTACCGTCTGCAGTATTGACATCTACACTAAAACCACCATCAACGGCATTATCAAGTGTTACGGTAAAAGTTACCGCTCCATCATCCTCGTTTCCACTTTCGTTATCTATGGTTAAGGTAGCCTGATCATCATTATTTAGTGTCAGAGTTCCGTTATCAGTGATGTCTATATCTGAACCGTCAACAGTGCCGGCACTCAGATTACTCATTGAGATTGTAATTGTTTCATCCGCTTCTACTTTGGTATCACCTCCAAGGGTAACCGTCAAAGTCTCCGTTTCAGAGGCTGTTCCTGCAAATGTCTCTGTGGCATTAGTCACTGAAGAATAATCGCTATCTGCAGTGGTCGCTGTTCCATCTGAGGTACTGACATCTACAGAAAAACCACCGTCTACTGCATTGTCAACCGATAAGGTAATCGTGGCTGTTCCGCTATTTTCGTTAACAGCCACATCAGCGATGGTCACATTAGCCTGATCATCGTTGTTCAAGGTAAGAGTCGCTCCATCTGATATATCTATATCTCCACTGGCTACTGTCGATGGCATCAGATTACTCATACTGATTGCCACTGTCTCGTCTGCCTCCACTTTGGTATCTCCACCCAATGTAATAGTCAAGGTCTCTGTTTCAGATGCGGTCCCTGCAAACGTTTCTGTTGCATTGGTCACTGCCGTGTAGTCACTATCAGAAGTCTCGGCTGTGCCATCTGCTGTACTCACATCCACTGAAAAACCGCCATCTACTGCATTATCCAGAGTTAGTGTGATCGTGGCTGTACCATTATTCTCATCTACTGCTACATCAGCTATCGTCACGGTTGCAGCATCATCATTATTCAAGGTAAGTGTTCCTGTATCTGTTATATCGATATCACTGCCATCAACCGTAGCAGGTACCAAAGTAGCCATACTAATTGTAACTGTCTCATCTCCTTCTACCTTTGTATCTCCGCCCAGTGTTACTGTTAGTGTCTCAGTCTCTGATGCAGTTCCTGCAAATGTCTCAGTAGCTGCAGTAACAGATGAATAATCGCCATCTGCTGTGGTAGCTGTTCCATCTGTGGTGCTTACATCTACAGAAAAACCGCCATCGACTGCATTGTCAAGTGTAAGCGTAATTGTTGCTGTACCTGAATTCTCATTAACAGCAACATTTGCAATGGTGACTGTAGCTGCATCGTCATTATTTAGTGTCAGAGTTCCGTTATCGGTGATGTCTATATCTGAACCGTCAACAGTGCCGGCACTCAGATTACTCATTGAGATTGTAATTGTTTCATCCGCTTCTACTTTGGTATCACCTCCAAGGGTAACCGTCAAAGTCTCCGTTTCAGAGGCTGTTCCTGCAAATGTCTCTGTGGCATTAGTCACTGAAGAATAATCGCTATCTGCAGTGGTCGCTGTTCCATCTGAGGTACTGACATCTACAGAAAAACCACCGTCTACTGCATTGTCAACCGATAAGGTAATCGTGGCTGTTCCGCTATTTTCGTTGACAGCCACATCAGCGATGGTTACATTAGCCTGATCATCGTTGTTGATGGTTCCGGAACCGGTCGCATCTCCGATGACTACATCTGTACCTGTTGGGTTGGATAGTGTTAATGTAATCGTTTCATCAACTTCAACAATTTCATCACCTGCAACTGTTACGTCCACTGTCCGAGTGGTCTGACCTGCTGAGAAACTCAAAGTTGTTGTACCAATTGCAGTATAATCCGAAGCACTTGAAGCAGTCCCGTCCGAAGTAGCATAATCTACAGTTGCACCTCCTGCGGGAGCCGGAGCACTTAATGTCACTGTAAACTGCAGTGTGGCAGATCCAGCATCTCCTTCTGATACTGATGGGTCATTTACAGAGAAACTGACATCATCATCGTTCAGGATCGTTACTGTTGCGTTGTCCGTTACATCAATATCTCCGCCAGCCACAGTATTGGGAGATAAGCCCCCCATACTGATTGTTACCGTCTCATCAGACTCTACGGTTGCATCTGAAGTAGGAGTAACAGTAAATGTTTCCTGCTCTGATGCTGTTCCGGCAAAAGTCAAAGTAAAGTTTGTAACCGCAGTATAATCATTGTCCGCCGTAGTTGCGGAACCATCGGTAGTACTGACATCTACGTCAAATCCGCCATCAACAGCAACGTCGAGAGTCGCAGTAACAGTAATACCGCCATCATCTTCATTACCGCTTACATTGGCGATTGTGACAGTTGCCTGATCATCGTTATTTAATGTTAATGTTGCACCATCAGTAATATCGATATCTCCTGCATCGACAGTCGCTGGTGACAGGGTACTCATTGATATAGATACCGTCTCGTCTGCTTCCACTTTTGTATCCCCACCCAGAGTCACTGTAAAAGTCTCTGTTTCAGAGGCTGTACCTGCGAATGTTTGCGTGAAGTTAGTTACTGAAGAATAATCACTATCTGCGGTAGTCGCTGTTCCATCTGAGGTACTAACATCTACGTCAAATCCACCATCTACTGCATTGTCCACTGATAAGGTTATTGTTGCTGTACCATTATTTTCATCGACAGCTACGTCCGCAATCGTTACAGTTGCCTGGTCATCGTTTGTGATTGTGCCTGTAGCTGACGCATCAGAGAAAGAAACATCTCTACCTCCGCTTATGACAATATTGCTGAGAGTGGCTGTAAAAGTTTCGTCGACTTCAACTGTAGCGTCACCTGCTACAGTGACTGTAAATGTCTGGGTTTCGTTACTGGACCCGGTAAAGTTTAACGTACCTGAGGCCGCCGTGTAATCACTGCCTGCTGCAGCGGTACCATTACTGGTTGCATAATCAACGGAAAATCCGCCTGGAATCGTCACTCCGGCACCTGTAGTGGCTGTGACAGTAAAAGTAAAAGTGGTGGAGCCGGATGCTCCTTCGTTCGTTGTAACATCTGCAATTGAAATAGTGGCTGCATCAGTATCGTTTAGCGTAAAGGTGTTGATACCTCCAGCGCCTGAGCCATCAAGGTTGGTAAACCCACTTGCCTGTAAGCGAATCTGCTCCGGGCCTTCTACCAATGCATCAGAAGTGGCAGAAACACGTACACTATCCTTAGTGTCACCTGCTGAAATAGAAATAGGAGTGGCTGGCAAGGTATAGTCTGTGTTTAGAGTTGCATCGTCCGAGTTACCTGTTACATTAGCCAGATTAAAAGAGGCGGTTGTACCGGAAGCTGCATCCAATTCGTAAATCAGGTAGACATCAGAGCCTTCATCAACTCCTGACGCCTGAAGTGAAAATGTAATCTCAGGTTCGAAGGCATCATCATCGTTTGTGATCGTTCCTGTTCCTGACGCATCGGAAATCGTCGCATTAGAAGGGCTGGTTAAGTTTACCGTGAAAGTCTCATCAGCTTCATCAAGGGTTTCGCCTTGGACTGAAACCGTCACTGTCTCGGTAACATCTCCAGGACTAAATGTTATAGTTGACCCGATAGCTGTATAGTCAATTCCTGCGATGGCAGTACCATCGGCTGTCGCAGCACTAACTGTAATCGTATTATTACTTTCTCTATCGAGGCTAACTGTAAAGTTAAAACTTATTGTACCAGCCAAACCTTCGTTTTGGGTGACATCATTGATACTGATCTCTGGAGCCGCATCGTCATCGGTAATAGTAATTGTCTCGTCATCATCAGTACCAATGTCTACGGTCTCAGTTCCGGTGATTGTTGCGATAATAGTTTCGGCATCATCATCCCGAGTGTCATCAAGCCCGGTAATGGTGATTGATCCTGTGGTCATTCCTGATGGAATCGTGATTGTGGTAGTTCCAGTATAATCAACACCATTTGTAGCTGAACCCGAGTAAGCGATTGTAATGTCTTCGTCTGCGGAAACGGCAATGTCTGTAGTTGCTGTTAACGTGCTTGTCCCTCCGTTTTCCGCAATTGGGGATCCAGTAGCGGAGAGGGTTACTTCAGGGGTGGAAGCTGCGGTTACAAAAATAAATTGGTCTAATATAGCGTCGAACCCAAAGCCGCCTCCATTATCAGTAATTTCTACGGAGGTAACGTTATCAAAATCACTACTAAGAGTGACCACTCTAGTAGTACCTGCACCAAACGCAAGTTCAGTTTGGGTACCTTCAGATGTTACTCCATTGAAGCCTTGTATAAAAATCCCAGAATTAAATCCAAATCCTCCTTCTGCTGAAAAAGAAACAAAGTCAAAAGCAGCTCCATCAGTTCTGGAAATGATAATTTTCTGACCTGCCATGAACTCAGGGAAAATCCCTCCTGTTTTTCCTGAACCCTCGTCGAAACCATTATCTTCATCGTAGAAGATTCCGGCGCTCTGTGTGAGACCTCCTCTTTCATATTCAAATTCGAATCCAGATAAACCTGAGGCTATCGATGAGGTAACATCATCCGATTGATTATAGGATTGATCATCAAAAGTGATCGTAGTTTGAGCCGTTAAGTTCTGAGATTGAAGGGTAAGTAATAAAGTGAATAAAGAAAAATAAAGAACTTTACATTTCTTCAAATAGTATAGAGTACGTTGTGGTACGAACATTTTTTTTGTGTATTTAATTTACCCTCATTCAAATTGGTTCCATTAGGAGCAACTGAATTAAAGTAGCTGAAAATTAATTAAGTACATTACGGATTTTTCTTTGGTTTATATACCTAGAAAAACCACTTGGTATTTTTAAAACTAAGCCTATCTAAGTTGACAATTTTCTTCTTTCGATAGAGCTTTGGAATTAATCGATTAAAATTTCAAATCATTGAAATAATCAAATTTAGTCTATGAAAAATAACATTGATCTTTCCTTTGTATTTTCACTAAAATCGATGTTTGTTATCAAATGATCAAAAAAAATTGATCAACATTCAAATGAGGTATTTGAAGTAAAATAAAACGATGACAAAGCGTGTCTCAAATACGCATGTAAAGGTTTTACCATCGGGATTTTGATGATTCCTTTAAGGAATTCAAAATTTCCGCACCGAATTAAACAGAAACCTTCTAGTGTTAAAAAGCCTCTCTCATGTGTTTCTAGCATCAATTGACAATAATTGTCTTTGAAAAGAATAACGCAAATTCCCGAATTCTTAAACACAAAAATATGGGTTTTTCCAACCTGACGGCATAGCTTGATGTATCCGATCAAACACCTCGTTATCATATTTCAAACCTTCCCCCTGACCAACAATCATGCGGGTATTTTTACTGTTTCTGATTCTTAACTTCTCTATCGCTATTGACGGGATATCAAATCCGGATTTGGGATAAAAGTTTACACTTCCTCTAGGTCCTCTGATAGATTTTTTTTGCAGTGTATTTCTAACGGCATCCCAATCTCGTTTTTCGAGTGAGTTACTGATTTCTCTAAAAAGTAAGCCTACCTCAAATCCAAGAAGATTAAACATATTGGGTTTTTTACCCATGTTGGTCATATAGGTCTTGACAAATTTTTGATTTGCACTGTTTTGCATTTGATTATTCCAAAGTGAGGCGGAATAAACATCCTGATCTAAATGAATTATCGGATCGATGATTTCATCAGAAGCCATATGAGAACTCAGTATCAACGGGACTTGACCTCTTAGAGAAGAAGCATGGTATTCAACTATAAATTTAGAAGCTTCATCTCCGCAAAAAATGGCGTGGACATAATCTGGCTTACTTGCTTCTGCCTTTTTAATGAATTCTTTGATGTACGAATCTATATTCGGAACATCTCCTCCTTGATTAGGTTGTCCCAGCACTGCAATATCTACTGCCTCCGCACCAGCCTGTGCCGCTCCTTGTTGAAAGGCACTATGCAAATGATAGCCAGAATCATAAATTCCCATAGCGATGATTCCTTTTCCTCCAAATTCCTGATGTGCCCATTGACCCAAGGCATACTCCGTCTGCCACAGCTGAAAACTGTTATAGAAAATATTGGGTGATAATTGTGGTGTATGAGGAATGTACTCACCTGAATCAAAAAAGAACGCCATCTTCTTTTGTTTCTCAATCAAGGGTAGAATGTCGGGAATGTTCACATAACTCGGAAAGCCAGACACAATGTCTACACCGTCAAAGAAGATTAGTTTCTGAACAGCATCTTTAACCGCTGCAGTGCCTCCTAGTTTAACGTATTCCGGTTCTATGTGAAACAGTTGCTTTCCGCGCTGGCTATATTCTATGAAGGGCATTAGTAAGCCATATACTACATGATGGCTCATTTCTGGGTATATCCCTGAATAGGGTGTTAGAAACCCAATTTTTAGTGGGGTCATTTCTGCTAGGTTAAAGTCAAAAAAAGTATTGAATGGCTAATATATCCAATCAATACTTTTTGCTTTTTATTAATTTCTACTTGGGAAGATTCCCTGCAAACAAAAAATCCAGTTCATCACCTGAAATGGCATTCTGTTTTCGTGTGATTGAGAGCCACCGTTATTGCCAATTGCACCTGATCCGCTAATAGATACTCCCCCTACAGAAGTATTCGGCGTTCCATCAGAATAAATCTGCGCTGTATTTGCACCAACAGGTGGCATAGCTGGCACCGTACCCTTCGCAAGAACTTTATTTGGTCCTGGCACCTCAGAATCACCATCTACATTAGTTGCCAAAATTGCTCCACTAAGTCCACTTGAGTTAAAGCTATGGCTATGAATAGGCATTTCCTGCAGAGATAGTGTTACAAACTCTGTTCCTGATCTGGCTCCTATCGGATAGGTCATTAAACCAGGGCCTGAACCGTATTTAACAGGAACCCTACCTCTCATCTCCGGTAATGCAAAAGTAGTTCTTCCGTCTCCTCCGTAAATAGTCCCTATCAATGAAAAAACCGCTGTAAACTGTGAAATAGCCAATAGTTGGCCGTTGCATTCAGCCCAACCTCTTGGTGCCCAGTTTGGTCCCCATCCACACATTAATGTTAAAAAAGCATCCATAATGTAATTTTTTTTTGGTTAAAATTTTTAAAATTGATTATTGTATTGACTTTCAAGTTATTTAGATCAGGAGTAAAGAACTCTACTATCCATAGGACAATATGATGGACAATTGAATATACTTACACGCTGAAAAAATTTGTCTAAAGTTTCTTTATATAGTCCTCTAATGAGATATCACTATCAACTGAAGAAAGTAATTTTTTCTTCAGTCGATAACGTGACTTCACAATGCTATTGGGAGAAATCCCGAGCATGCACGCCATCTCTTTGTTAGAAAGTCTTAACTTAATTAAAACTGCCAGCCTTTTTTCTCCTTCCGTTAAATCCGGATGTTTCATTTTTAGTACAGGTAAGAAGCCGTAGTGCAACTTATCGAATACTTTTTTAAAGTCTGACCAGTCGTTTTCAGTTAAAAGAACAGAGTTGAGGAGCTTTTCGAATTTCTCTACCTTTTCACCGATGGTGTTACTGATAGAGATGCCGTGCTTTTTCAATAAAAAGCCTTGCTTTTCGATAAGCTCATTGGCATTTGCCAATTGCTTATTCTTGTTTTCAAGCATTGCTTTTAATCTGGAGATTTCGTTTTTCAACTTCCCAAATGGATTGCCGATCACCGTTTCTTCCAGCTTTTCCAGTCCGAGGTAAGTGGACGTAAAACCTACCCCAAGAACTGTAGCAACAATTAGTATAGTTTCGTTTGTGTGTGTTTCGAAGACTATATTAAAAAATAAAAATCCTACATTCATAGTCCGCCAATTAGTTAGTGTCGATCCCATACCACTGGAATCATTCCTAATTTAGCGAACATTGAGCCGATAAAAAAAAATAAATGACCAATTTCAATAATCGGTATGTGAATCAATTAAATGCAATTGTGAAAGTGCTAACCTTTCATATTATCATAAGATAACAACTGCTCAGAAAAGTATTCCCCTGCCTTTACCAATCGACTTCCGTACCAGCTAAACATCTCTCCGTCAACAAGTTTCACAACAGCTTTTGGAAATAACTCACCAAACCTTTTGATATGCTTTTCTTTGAATGGGTAGGGCTCGGAGGAAAGGAAAATATAATCCGGATTGAGTTTTTCAAGAATGTATTGGTCCATTTCAGGGTAGCGCATCTGAATACAAGTGTTTTGAAATCCCAGAACATTTAGGAGATGGTCTATGAATGTATTTTTCCCGGCTACAATATATGGGTCTTGCCAGATAAAATACAAAACCTTTCCACGATGCGTATTAACTAATGGCTGAAAACTTCTTTTTGTTTGACTGATCAATGCATCTGAAGCTTCATTAGCATCCAGTAATTTACCCATTCTGGAAATCATGTCATAATTATCATCCATCGTGAAAATATCACTCATCCAGACGGGATATTTTTGCTGCAACTCCTCAATTCCCTCTTTGTAATTTTCTTCTTTGTTACCTATAATCAGATCAGGGTTGATTTGATCGATTTTTTGGAAATTAAACTTTTTTGTTCCACCAATGACAGGGATTTGCTTGACTGTTGCACGAGGGTGGATGCAGAATTTTGTTCGACCTGCTACACGATCAATTCCAATCAGGTCTGTCAACAATTCAGTCTGTGAAGGTACCAGAGAGACCACCCTTTTAAATGGGCCTTTTTTGACAATCTCATTTCCCATTTGATCAATATGGATCATCTCTCTGGTAATTTATAGGTTTATTTAATGTATCTAAAGTCCTGACCGTCTTCAATTTTCAATACAGTCTCATATATCAACCTGATCACATTCTCAATGTCATCCATTGCAGCTGTCTCAACAGTCGTGTGC
>JBCBHL010000157.1:0-15841 GCA_038525605.1 Bacteroidota bacterium | reverse complement strand
ATCGGGCACATCATTGGCAGCAATAGAGCCCGTGGCATTCTTTACGCCGGCAGTTTCAGGCAGAAAGTAATAGTATATTCTTCTGCTGTAACCAGGTCTTACCTCGGTGTATGCTGCTTTAACAGGGCTGTTTTCGATCAAATTTAAATCTCTGTCGAAGTAGCTAATGCTCATTTGATTGCTTCTTAATGCATCAATGATAGAACTGTTTAAGCTAAATCTGTCGGACAACGAAAATATTGAATCCCCGCTTGTAATGGCAATTGCTTCCGCCCCACCAGGGTATTGAAGCTCAGCATAATCCAGCCCTGGCATTTCCGACTTGTCAACACTACCGAAAACTCTTAGTTCAGTACTAAAGCCTTGGACAAATAGCGTCAACCGCTCGTTGAAACTTTCAGCATCGTGATAGTAATCCTGCAAACCGAAGAACTCCTGCGAATCAGAAATCAATGAATCTATTATCAAAGGTCCGGTACCAGTGTTTGACAACATCAGCGACCTCTGCTGATAAGTTCCCACAAATACTGAATCAAAAGCAAGCGATGTAGTATCAAGCTCAATTTCTGCTTCACCTTTCACCTCCAGGTTTAAAGGTATTCTTACATTAAGCTGAGCAGGGTCATTTGAGGAAACAGATAAGGCAGAACTGTAATTACCTCCAACCAAATACTGAGGACTAAATACCAACTCAATATCTCTGCTTTCTCCCGGTGCCAGTGTTCCTGAAGAAACATCGGCTGACAATATCTGCGTTGGAGGAGTCAGTTGAATGGCATAGGCTGATTTCAAAACCAGCTCATTATAAGCGATTTCTATTCCAAGATTCCCTGCATAAGATTCTAATCCCACAACAGCCGCTTGTTGTTCTGTCATCTCCAAATACTGAAAGGTAACAGTTCCATTCTTATTGATAATTACTTCAAAGGTATAAGTATCGTTCCCATCGAAATCAGACACCTGATCATATTGAACGATGATTTCATCTTCCATGATCTCATAATAAATATTTCCTCCAATCTGTGGATTTAAATCACTCCAGAATGGTGCAAATAGTCCGTTAGGTCCATTGGATTCCGGCAACCTGGTATAAACAGGACTTCCGGCTAATTCAGGCCTTGCAGAAATAATCCCATTAGATCCAATATACAGATCAGAGAATAACCGATCATAGAGTCTTACGTCGAAAGGCAGACTTACAAGCTCCGCATCATCATCATTTAATGAAAGGCTTGTACCTGATTCACTGATATCTACCCAATTGAAATCCAATGCTGATGAATCACTGTTGAGAACTGAATAATTACCAATGAAATTCTGAATGCTCGTCTCTGCGTCTACTGAATTTGATTCAGAAAAAAACCTGCTGTTTAGTTCAAGATTTTCAAATTCATCTAATGAATACCTCAAATTACCTTGTCCACTGTTGGTAATTGTAAAAGACGCTGATTCGGTTTCACCATAATTGACAGAAATATCGACTTGCTCCTTACTGAATGAAATACTTCCCGGTGTCAGTCCTTGTCCCTGAACAGCAACCTGATAGGTAGTATCACCAGACTCGACATTTAAAACACTATTGTATTGCTCTGCAGATTGCGGCTCAAAGGCTAATGCCAGTTTAAGCGTTCTCCCGGCATCCAATGTTACATTATTGTACACTGCATTTAACCTGATGGCAGTAGTATCGCTTAAGTAAACAGAATCGATTACTGTACTTCCGTTACCAGCATTGAAAATATCATAACCTTCCACAGCTTCGAATCCTACAGTAGTATTTTCAAAAGTGAGAGAATTTTCAAGAATCAGGTCAGGCAAACCTGTTGTTACTAAGGTCACAGGAAGCTGAATGCTTTCATTTCTCGAATCATTGGAGTAGATGTTTACAGTTGCAAAATAGCGCTGCTCTTTCAATCCTTTGGTATTTAACTTTAATTCCAAATTTTTGGAGGAGTTTGCAGCAATCTCTCCGCTAAATTCTCCCAGTGTCAACCATGTAACATCTGTACCCGAATTAATTTCTGCTGAATAGCTGATCGCATTGGCCATTAGCCTGAATCCCTGATAGGTAGAACTAAAATTGAAACTGTTTCGGAAATAGTCCTCCGGATACAAACCGAGTGCTACCCTTCTCAAACCATCGAAATCTTTTTCAGCAGCCAAAACCTTTCCTGCACCCCACTGAGCGATGATCTCTCCGCCATTAATTGCAGTTCTGGCCGATGAATGAACATAACCTTGCATGATATCAATCCCGTTGGTTATTGGATGATCTTCAAATTCTGTAGCAGTTACATTGCCAAATGATATATCACCTCTAAGAAGGTCATAACCTTTTGACGTCCAATCTCCGGAAAGTCTCCTGAATGAATTAGAATTAGTCTCATACAAAGCCGTAACCACTCCATTTCCTAATTCGAAATAACGTGCTAAAGTGTTTCCTAATTGAAAACCATTGGCATATGACCTGTTTGCATTATAAATAAGTACAGCGTCATAAGCTAAAAGTTGTTCCAACGTCGGGGTAACTGCTTCAACATTTATATAGGAAACTGAAGCAAAGCTCCCGGAACTTCTGATAGAATCCGCTACCGAAGGCAAATAAAATCCGACACCCAAAATAGCTACATCATATGCTGCATCAGCGACATCATTTATAAACACTCCTGCATTGTCACCATTTAGATTTTCAGTAATTCCCTCTTCTGTATAGTTCTGATACTCAAATTCCGATTTTTCCGCATTAAACGACAAAACATTCTGAATCAATTGTGAATCGATAACTCTAATGTCATAATTCAATGGTTGTGTACCATCACTAGTGAGAGGAACATCGATAACTGTAGAATCTCCAAGGTCCAATTCTACAACTAGCTGATCGATTCCAACATTCAGCAGACTTGATTCTACACCATATCCGTTTGCAACAAAAGAAGTGACTGCATTATTTTTATCATTAGTCTCTATTGAGAAATTTGCTGTTAAAGTATCAAAACCAATTGGTTCAAATAAAACGTCCAAAGCGTAGGAAGAGCCAGGAAAAACCTCAAGCGGGAATTCCAGGGTATCGTACTTCAACCTAAACTGACTGTTGTCACTGGTGATGGCCGCTATCTGCAAAGTATCTGACCCCAGGTTCTGTAAAGCCACGGTTTTGTTAGATGCGGTTCCTACAAATGTGCTCTCAAACGCGACGGTATCGATATCAGTCAAAAAAGCATTTGGCAATACATTGAAAGTTATCGGAAAAGTAGTTTCAGATTGATTCGGATCGTTCGACTCAATCACTCCTGTGTATTTTACTTCTCCAGCTTCCGGCCTAATCTGACTATTGAAAGCGAGCGTTATTTCTGAGGAACTAACGCCAGAAATGGTTCCAGCTGAGGGCCTGAATGCAAGTGGTTTGGGAGTTATCAGCCATTCAGAGCCATTGATGATATACTCTTCGTTATCATTGCTTGTATTCCAAAGATATCTAAATATATCCTGAGCAATCACCATTATCCTTCCGTCACCCAACTCACCAATCGTCACAAAACCACCACCCTGAGGGTTAAATGCGATCGTTTCAGCTCTTCCAAACGAGAAGGTATTGAAGCTGGTAGATTCAGATTGCAGAGCTGATATCCCATCGTTAATTTCATGGTCTGTGAAATCGAAGATTTCATTGTGATAGTTATAAGCTCGTCCAACTCCTATTTCGCTACCTTCCAATAAAATATTGACATCTTCGATCCGACTGACATAATCACGAAAAACCAACATAACGGCTCCACCTTGTTTAACCCAATCATTGATCATTGATAATTGAGTCTGATTTCTTGAATTGAAAGCTATTTCAGCATCAAGCATCATTAAATCAATCTGTTTTAATTGGGTCTCAAGATTTGATGGCAGAGAAGAAGATGATGTAATAAAAGATACTCCGTTATCAATCAGAACATCATTAAGTTGGTTACTTGAAAGGTAGCCGTAAATTCCTACTCCCTTACCTGCCAGCACATTTTGCACCGTATCTGTTTCATTAATGGCTGATATATCATAGGTCAATTCAGATTCCTCAGCTTCATTTTCAATGTTAAAACTGGATTCATACTTTGCTCCCTGAAATACATCGACCGTTATAGATGCAACGTCCGTTTTTAATTGAGGCGCGTTTACAATTTCTCCTGTAACATTTACATCCCATCGATTATTAAATCTATTGGATTGCGAATAAATACTCACCAAATCATCAATTGTATTGGGTACCGAAGTATCGATGATTAGTTCAATCAAAACCTCTTCCCCTTGCAGTAGTTCTGCTTTATACTCACCAATTTCGATCAGATTCGAGTTATTTCTGACACTATCAATCCGCAAAGTATCACTACCTGTATTTTTGATTGTCAAGAACCCACTATCGCCTGAACCAACAAACTTTTCGCCCAAATCGATACTGGAAGGCACAGATACCTCCGCATTCCCTTCCAGTGAATAGGTAACCGGAATGTCTATTTCAGATTCTTGTGAATTACTATTTACTCTTATCAATGTGTTGTAAGGAATTCCCGCAGCGACATTGTAACCTGCAAATCTAACCGAAATGGTTTGTGTCTCGCCGGAAAGAAGAGTTCCTGAACCTGGAGAAAATCTATCAATTAAATTGGAGGTTGTAAATTGAATCGCCAGGTTATTTTTCAAGAAAAAGTTGGCACTTCCTGCATACACACGCTGTCCTGAGAACCTTGACAATCCTTTTAAACCGATAGAAACATAGTCCTGGAAATCACTTGGCACATTGAGGTATTGAAATGCAATGGTACCATTTTGCACTATAACAACCTGAAAGTCTACATCATAAGCTCCGTAGTTATTATACTGTACAATGAATTTTCCATCTGTTTCCAGATAATAAATCACAGAGTTGTCATCAGGTTGAAAATTTGACCATAAAGGAAAAATAGAGTTTACAGGTGCACTACTTGAAGTTACTGAGGAGACATTTCTGTTATTCAGTACGTCATTGAAAGATAAATATCCATTGCTGGAAATTCCAATAGACTGATAGTAAAACCTGTCATAAAAATATTGATTATTCAAGTCTACCTTAACAGACTTGTTTCGCTGATCGAATAAAATAGAATCGCCAACATGCGATATATCTATCCAATTAAAAACGGGCCCTCCTGGCTGATCACTTGTTCTCCATTCTATTACATTGATGCTTTCAGTCGAAAGAACAGTATCGGGTAAGTCCAGATAATCTGCTACTTCTTCAAGGCTGTAAGTCAAAGGATCTCCTCCTGTGTTGGTAATATCAAATTCCGAATAAGATGAATAGCCTGAATTTTCTTCTCTTTTATCAATGCGTTCAACAGACAGTGATATTTGTGGCCTCACGTTCGGATTACCCTCTCCTACCAAAATGACTTCAGCGGCAGGCGTATCAGGATCATTGCTGTAAATAATTGCCTTTCCAAACGAAGCTCCTGCGCTGCTTGCCGTGTAAGTGACAGGAACGAAAAAGAACTCCGTATTTTCAAGAACGAGCGTTGTATCCTTTCCGGAGAAATCAGCACCCTCGTATCTGATTGAATCTATTCTCAATGTATTAAATCCTCTGTTGCTCGAAAACACATTAATTACCTGTGAATCTCCAATGTAGGTAGGATCATATCTGATAGTATCGATAAAGCTAAGGTCTGGTTCACCTAAAACATCTAAATAGACGGGAAGGGTTATTACATCATTTCCAGTATCGAAGTTTACTGCGCCACTTAAAAAGTCTCCGGCTCTCAAACCTGTTGTCAACAGGTCAATTTTCACTGTAGTAATTTCACCTTTTTTGATGATAAATGATTCAGCATCAGCTGTGATCCAATCATCTTCTACATTCACTAATATAGATAGGTCAACATTAGATGAGTTGAGTAGTTTGACACTAAATTCCTCACTCTCCCCTTCCTTGATTTTAGCTGAAATAGACTCAGGTAATAATTCTATCCGTTCCCTGATGCCTATCCCCGAAAAATTTTGCAGTGCAGCAAAGGCATTAATTCTTCCTGAACCTAATAAACCCTCAAAACCAGGATTTGCAACATCAATCGGATCAGTGGATTCAATTATGATGTTAAACAGATCAGCATTACTCAGTTGGTTATCTCCTGCATGTGATAAGACAAGTGCTGCCACACCGGATGCATGAGGGCACGCCATAGAAGTCCCCTGTAAAAAGGCAGTGGAGCCACTTAGATACGTACTAAGTACACCTTCTGCAGATCTAAAATTAGTCTCACCACCGGGAGCGGAAAGATCAACCCAATCTCCAAAATTCGAATACCATGCTTTTTGATCATTGTGATTCGTAGCAGAAACCATCAGAATGTTGTCAAATTCTGCTTTGTAATCGGGGAATTGTGAATCGCTGTTTCCTGAAGAAAATAGTATCAGTCCACCATCAAGTCTTGAGCTGGAAGCCTCATTGGTGAAGTAATTCATAGCATCAATCAGTGCCTGATCTCTGCCTCCGCCTCCCCAGCTGTTAGATGAAATTACCGCACCCATGTCTGCAGCATACACAAAAGAAGGAGCAGGATTGAAGATACTTGGAGAACCAAACTCATCTCCCAATCTCATCATCATTACTTTTACTCCATCAGTACTTGTTAATCCTCCTGCTACACCGGATACACCAATCGAATTATTGTTTTTTGCAGCGATAGTACCTGCTGTATGGGTGCCGTGACCGTTAAAATCTTCTACATTGCCAGTATTGTTCCAAAAGTTAAAACCATGCACATCATCGATATACCCGTTATTATCATCATCAATTCCATTACCCGGAATTTCTCCTTCATTGACCCATAGCACAGAAGCCAGATCGGGGTGATCTGTATCAATCCCCGAATCATGCACTGAAACGATCACTTGATTACTCCCCGCTTCAATATCCCAGGCTGCATTTAGTTCAATATCAGCGCCCTCGGTTCCTCCAGTCTGTCCGGTATTATTATAATGCCATTGTCTGTCAAAATCAGGATCATTTGAGGTCGCTTCAGCCTCTCCAACTACATCCAGTTTATAAGTGTAGGCCTGTTCCGCATACTGAATTAAATCATTTGATTTAAACTCTGCAATCCCGGACTTTGCTGAAACAGATCTATCTATTTTGATGTCATACCATAGGTGAAGACCATATTTTTTGTGCTTTTCTTCAAACTTCCCGGCGTAAGGAAATACTCTCGTCATCTCCGTTACCTGATAGTTTTTATATAGTTTATCAAGTTTCGCCTGGCCTGTTTCTACAAAACCTTTCGACGATTTACTGAATAGCCCCCTGCCGTCAGCAGAAATCTCTTCTTTGAGTTTTATTCTAATATGATTTTCTAAAATCGACTGGTTTGACTGACTGAAACCCGTCTGGATAATAAGAAACTGAATGGTTATCAGAAATGATAATTTCAAGATTAATTTCGACATTTTTCAAATGATTTAGTGTATGCGTAATGGATAATTATTGCTGATTTTTAATTTACTGATCGTTGCATCAGGTATCACAGATGATGAACCTACTGACTATAAAATTACTCTTTGTATTTTTTCAATTGTGGGGTTTGTTTAATAGTTATGAAATTTATTTTCGGACATTCTGACGTGAATATACATTAAATTATAATTATTTCGCAATAATTCGTTATCATAAGATGCCATCACCTCATGTTTTTGAGCGATTAGTTGTTTGTCGAAAGCTTTTCTGTCACTCGAATTCGCTTAAAGCACATCATCGACTAATCGACAGATGTAATTCAGCAACAAGCACAATTTTCCCGATCCAGAGAGTACATTTCAAAAAACTTCGGTCCCCTTGTAATAAAGTCATCTAAAGACAGACTAATACCATACAACCTTGTGTATCAGTTTATTTTAAAATTATTTAAATTCACAAACCATGAAAATCATTGATATTAAGCAAGAATATTACTGTCCTGTCACCTTTAGAATATTTGGTTTCGGCCTGGCGGTAATTGGATTAACATTCTTCATCCCTTTCGGCGGAATCTTTGAGCTTACAGATCTGATCTTTGGCATTATCTTATTCCCCATCGGGCTAATGCTCATCACGACCAGATATGGACTGATAATTGATATCAGCAATAAAACTTACACGGAATATGTTTGGGTTTTAGGTTTCAAAAATGGAAAAGCTGTCAGATTTAATCACATAGAAAAGTTCTATATCAATCAGGTAAAAGAAACTGCCAGTATATCTACTTATTCAGGCACAAAAAGAGATTTTAGTCAGTATGTTTATAAGGCATTTATGCTGTTGGATACGGAAGAGAAAATCCACGTAGACACTCACAGAAAAGAAGCTAAAATCACTGAGAAAGTGAAAAACTATGAACAGCTGGCCAGTTCACTAGTGCAAAACAAAAACTTCAGCGATTAGTAAAAAAGACCTTCTCTGATGACAGAATTAGATGGTTCCTACATCACTTAAATCTCATCAAACAAACTTATCGTAGAATTTTTGTCTGGTTTTATTCCACTCATTGATCAATTTGGATCGTCTGTTGTTGAGCGACTCATTATTCTTGTTGTATTCTTCCACCAGCTTATTGAACTCATCAACGCTGCTATTGTATTTTTCTACATCTTCCCTGGTAATATCCTTCTTTTTCTTTTGTTGAAAATCGTTCAGCACTTTTTCGAGCTCTTCTTTCCTTACATAAAAGTCGATCATTTTTGTTGCATAACTTTTCGCTTCCTGCTGGTAAAAATTCAGCACATTCAGACAGGCAATTTTCATAGTTCTGTCTCCCCTGAAAGCTTCTAACTCCTCGGTTGCTACTTTCCCTTCCTGACTGACCGACTCCAATGATTGTCTGTACTGCTCAGCATCGCTCACATTTCCGGCACTGATGGCTTTTACCATCTTCTGCTCGTACCAGTTGCTTTTATAGTAGATCAAAAATACTTTGTTGCTGTAGCTGATGACTTCAGTAGCATTGCTGAGTTTCTTACCAAGCTTCGACTGTTCCGTCTGCACGAGCCTGATGTTATTCTTTGATGCAAAAAGCTTCTGAGCTGTTTGCAAAGACACTTCCGAAGAATCCATTTTGGCATTGACGCGCTCTTTTAATAATAGGTAAGCTTCCATGTCGTCATAGGATTCTTCAGCTATTTTCTCCAGGTTGACAATTTCTGCAAAGTCATCATTGAGCACTGAAATGCTGACATTGAGGTAACTTACTACTGCGTCTCTCAACGTCGCATCGCCTTCAAAAGGTTTCACACGGGAGGCCGAGGATTTGGAAGACCTGAGCGTTGTTAACAATTCCAGTCTTCGCTTTTCAATTTTCCCTGCATTTCTTCCTCGAGAAGCTTTTCTGATATAATCCCAGGTATCTTTTTTAATCTGCTGATAGTTCTCTGATAACTGATCCATATGCAGTGATGCCTCACTTTGAGCAATTGCATTGCCAGCGAGCAGGCATAACGATATCAGCAGAATTTTAAATTTATTCATTGTATTATTTGGTTAATAAAATCCAGTCCTCAAATATTTTAAAAGCCTCCGTTAGCTGAAGATCTTTTTCCAGCCTGGCCTTTTTCACCAGACTGTAGTCTTTAAATTCATCATCAGTTTCCAGAGATTTTGCCCGAAAGTAAGGTTGAGTTACTTCAAAATTCATATTGATCAAACGGTCGATTTCACCGTTATATCTGCGGAAATTCAAAGATCTGTAAAATCCCTTACTAAACACATCGGAGATTTCATTCTCTCGGTGGGCCATTTTCCTAAGCATTTCACTTTCCTGGTGGCGACTTTGATAGGCTTCTTTCAGACGCTCCACAGGTTCCGACCTGGTTTGTGGCATTCTGGCAGATAAATTCTTAATTCCAATGTTGAGCGAATAGGGATACAACGACTCACTTACCATCTTTTTGCCATAATAGCTAGGCAGTACAATGTCTGGAGTAACTCCTTCGCCCTGGTAACTGATACCATCGATTCCTCTCAGTTTTGATGTCGTGACTTTCAATGCACCAAATGGCAAAGTCTCCCCTTCTGCCAGCAGCGGTTCTATGCCCTGCCCAGTTGATTTACCAAAAGTCCTTGTGCCAACCAGCAATACATCTGGGTGTCTTTGCATAGCAGAAGCAACCAGTTCGGATGCAGAAGCGGAAAGTTCATTGACGAGTAACATGATTTTCCCGGTAAATATACGTCCACGTTTTCCATCTATGATCAGTTGGTCACCTTCCAAATCAGTAGATTCAATGTAAAACAATGGACCAATATCAACAAAAAAGCCGGCCATTTCTATAGCTTCCCTGATTGATCCGCCACCATTGTTTCTCAAATCCAGAATTAGTCCCTGTGGTGCCGATCTTTTCAACTTTAAAATAGCGTAAGCCAGATCCTTGCTGGAGCCCTCTCCATCCTCAGAAAACTCAGAGTAAAAAGAAGGAAAGTCTATGTAACCAATCTGGTTGTTTTCATTAGCGAGCAGGTAGTAATAAATATGATTACTTCTGCTACCCAGTTTTTGCTTGGCAAGTTTAAACTCCCGAATCTGCTGATCTTTGATCGATTGGATTTCGATGGTAATGCTATCAGAGACGATTCCGTTAAAATATTGATTCAATAAGTCAGGAGAAAGGCAGGCAGGGTGTGTTTTAGTGCCTTCAGCCACAACGCTGACAATCTCATCACCTATGTAAATCTCATCGGCATATTCACTTATCGGACTGTAAGGCGCTAAATCTCTAATGATATATCGGCCTTTCTTTTCAGAAAAGAAAATTCCTGATGAGTAAGTTTCGTCGGACAAAGCAGATAAAAACCAGGAAACATAGTCCATTTTAAAATACTCAGTATGCGGATCGAAGCAACTGGCAAATGCTTTCATGTATCTTTCCAAAACATATTCGTCTACCCCAACATCGCCATTGAGTTGAGCAATTTTACATAGTTCAATATCCCGCTGATCACGGAAGTATCGATTCATTTGCTCATTGATTTCAGCATTCGTCTTTGCCTTTAGTGTAGAATCTTTGGCAGAAATACTTAAGACATTCGCCTTCATCGAGCTGATCCAAAAAGCCTTCAACGCCTGATCATTAGTAGTATAATCGGTTGGTGCTGTACTCAAAGAAAAATAGGCCGAATCCTCTTCGAAGAAATCCTGATCTCCCAATTGCTCTAGCATATCTGTCACATAGTTGATCCTCTCGCTGAAAATCTGTGCGCTACGCTTCAGCAAAGCCCTCAGCTCAGCATCAGTCAAAGGTATATTGGTCCCAATCATCGATTGGATTTCAGCCACCTGATCGGCTATGAGTAAATTTCCTCCCGGATCTAATTCTTTGATGAATTCGATTGGTAGTCTTTTTGACAAGCTGTCTGCAATTTGCGCACCAAGGATATGTTCTCTGATCACCGTAGATTCTAACAATCTAACCTTGGCTAAATCATCATCCGTAAACTGCTGAGCCTGTAGAAGCATGCAGTTCATTAAAAACAAAATGGTAATTAGTGTGTGCTTTAGCATTATTCGATGATCGTTGTTATCCAAAAATACTACTTGGCTGTGAAATAACAAATGTAATCAGCTTATGTAAATTGATAAATCAGTACTTTGAAATCAATTTTCTGAAACTAAAGGAGGCATTTGCTTCCTGTAACTGTATAATTATTACACACCAAATTCAGAACCGGCTATTTGAGTTGCCATTTTACGCTGATGGCGTCAACACTTTACAATCGGTTTATGCTTACGCAAATATTTTTTTTAACTATAACAATTATTTATCATGAAAAACAGATTAAGCAAAATTACCGTTAAAAGTTTCGTCACGGATGTGGAAAATAAGCCTGCCAAAAAGGTGGTTGGCGGAGCAGTAAGAACAGCAAACATACAGGAATGCATCATGTATTCCGATTTTGTCTCTTTTTGCTGCGTGCCAACAGATGCATTTTTGTGTGGATAGTATCAGGGCCTTTTTAGGCCCACTTTCATTTTTAAGCCGACATCATCAGCGTTTTCGAATGGAATGTCAAATTTCTACGATTTAACGATCGATTTTAACGAAAGACTTATCAGCATGATACCGACAATTATCTTTGAATACTTCATAATTTTTAAGTTTAACTGCATTTTTAAACCTACAATTCAAAGAGTGCAGAAAAAAATCACAAAACTATTCAGTTAGCTTATGAAGCCTTTACTGATTACTATTTCTTCACAGCTCTGCCTGAACAATCTAAACCAGATGCTAGCTCAATATAATTTTTCAAGATTACCAAAAAACTGATCATTTTTCCCTTTGGTTATTTGATATACGTTACCCTTGCCATCTCTGAAAATGACTGCATACTCATTTGGTGAGCATTTCACTGAGGAAATTGATTTTACAATTTTATCACACTCAAGACCTGTATTGTCCCAAGTTTGCGTCCAGCCTGGTGAGAGAAAATCACTTGAATACCAACTTCTTTCCACAATATTTCCATACTTCTCCAAAGCATAAATCACCAGGTATCCTTTTTTAGGAGAAATGGCTGTGATCGCTTGTACTTCTCCGAGTTCCGGAGTTCCTAAACCGCTCCATCCAGACCATTTGCTGCCGTCCCAGGAATGCTCAAATACTTTCCCAAACTCATCTATTACATAAATTGCTACACAGTTCGACTCCCAGGATACCGAGCTTATGGCCTTTAATTTAGAATTTGCAGGTTTACCCTGATAAGTCCAACCCTTCCATTCGGAACCATTCCACCATTTTTCGTACAATGCACCATTATGGCCAATTGCATATACTCCGTATTTGTCTGGACCAAATGAAACCGCTGTAATAGCTTTTAAATTAACTCCATTTGGTTTGCCAAATGAAGACCATTCAGACCATTTGTCAGTACTACTCCACCACTTTTCATAGGCGTTTCCATTTTCACCAATTGCATAAATTCCATAGTTGAGCCAGGACCATGAAACAGATGATATAGCTGTTAGCTTTACATTTGAAGGTGTTCCAAAATATTTTTTTAATGACCATTTTGTTCCGTTCCACCAGGACTCGTACAATTGGCCGCTGTGGATTCCGTAGATTGCATATCTGAAATTCTCCCAGGAAACTCCGGTTACATGATCTTCAAAATACAATAGTTTTATTGGTATATCAAGAGGATCAGGACCAGGATCAACCTCCCTTGCTTTTGCATTTTTACAGCCAAAAAAATCTACCGGAAAAGGAAAATTGTTTCCTCCTTCATCGTAAAGTAGCAGTGCATTTCGTTTATTCTGTTCATCAAGATCTCCATTATTGACAATGTAATCAAGTTGGGATTCCTCTCCAGCATACTTAAATGCAGTTCCAAATCCCTTTTGGTAATATACATGTTCATCGAAGGAGTTGTCAAGGCAATAATCAAACCAATCCGTATTATGCTTTTCCTGATTAAGAAAATCCTTTAAACTTTGCCTGTCTGGTAATTTATCCGCCCCGAGCATGCCAATTTTCATTAATTTCCAGGTAAGAAAAAGTCTGATATTTCCGGTATTTGGGATTTTCTGATTGGCATCAGGCCATGTATCGTAACAGAAAATATTTTCAACACCCATAAATGCTGCTAAATCTAAAAAGCCACTGCGGGCACCAAAAACTTTGAAATTATATTTCGTTTCGTCTGCAATATTCTTCCAAAAATCAGCTACCAGAACAGCATCGGTTGGTGTTGGAAACAGGTTACCATCAATAGATTCAAATACTTTCCAGTGATTATATGATTTAATCACTACTTCACTATCCAGATTCAAATTGTCCACATCACCAAAGTCTGATCCCTTTTTGCCACCTATCGGCATAACCATCCAACCTTCAGCTCTAGCAATCTGAACCAGGTTTCTCAAAATAGCAGTGGTAATATTGTGTTCAGGTTTGTAATTATTATTCCTCATCGGAACTAACAAAATCTTCTGATTTTCTGATATATTATTGTTTTTAAGATGGTTTCTCAAGCTATTTCGGATTGCATTTGAGTTTTCATCTGAAAGAAACATATTCTTTAATAGTTTTTTGCTTAGCTCGTAATTTTTCTCAAGGCCGTAAGCAATCGCCGAGGTAGATGCCTGGCTCATTCCCAGAAAGTCCCCTGGTTGTATATTCAGAGTCAGGTTCAGTACGTTCTTTTTCACAGCTTCAACAGAACCAGCATATGGGCTAAATTTCCCATTGGTATTCATATCATCCAATCCGGAGATTACATGAATACGGGAGTTTAAATTTCTAATATTCAATTGATTAAGCCCATCAAACAAACGAATTGAGTCTTTTAACCATCGATCATCGTATTTATCAACTCTTAATCCCTGGTCACCTGCTTGCCATTTGTTGCTTTTCTGCACTTCTTTCAATGCCTTGATAAACTCAGTATAATCAACGTTACTCATCGAAATAGTCGACACCTTTCTTAGATATATGCGATACATTCTCTCCGGGATAACGATGATAACATGCGTATGAGGTGCAAGTGTTAATGCTCCGAAAATATGCCATTGATCTCCTGCCAGTAATCCGGGATGAATTATCCATTTTTTTGGAAACTGGATAGTTTCTTTCGCAATGCCATTAGTGTTGTAAATATCTGATGGTATAAAAAACTCTTTACCCAAAAGTTCTTTTGCATTAGTAAAAGCTGTGGGATGATTTAGTTTCGCTGCTGATGCTGCTCCGAAAAAAAGAGATAGTAACAGAATTAGTGATATTTGAGTATATACTTTAACATACTTCATGAGGTAATTAGTTGGTGTAATCGTAATATCTGATTATTGTCTTTAAAAATCAATACCTGCTGTAATTTTTAAGCAGTTGATAGCAAATGCTATGATAAAAACGATCTTTTTTTATTTGATAAAGCTGGATTACTCAATAAGCCAGCTTTCATTTGAACCCAGTATTTTCTATTGTATTATGACATAAAGCTTCATTTTTTAAAGTTTTGTGAGATGAACTGCACAACGAAAAACGTTCGTTCGCCCAATGAGCAAATGATGCTTTGATACATAATTTGGGATAAAGGGTTTACACAAAAAAAAGGAAAGGTTTAAGTCCGGGTTTCATATTTCAGCACTTATTCGCCTACCATCCGGGCATATTAAATTCCGACGAGGCACTGGTTGATCCGTTCCCCATGATTGATTATATATCGTGCATGGAAAGTACATAGTTTTACCCTCATGAAAGAACAAGAATTTGATCGTTTGCAAATAGAGCTATCCGTAAAAGCTAAAAACGGAATTGATTTTATAACTGCTGCTACCCTGATATGGATTGGTATCACCGTCATTTGGGCTCAGGATTTAACAGCGTACAATAAAAGTATCTTCACCTTCATTGTCAGTGGAGTGATGCTACCCCTGGCATTTGCTTTGTCGAAAGTATATAAAACCATCTGGACTGTAAAAGAAAACCCATTACAGCCATTGGGCCTGATACTCAATATTGCCCAGTTATTTTACTTTCCTTTTCTCTTTTTCATCTTATCCAAATCTCCCGATCATTTTGTCATGACCTATGCGATCATTACCGGAGCTCATTTTTTTCCCTATTTTTGGTATTATAAAGAAAAGGCATTTGCCATTATAGGAGGTTTGATTGCTGTTGGATCCTTTTTAATAGGAATAAAAGTTGAGAGCACTCAGATGTTCTATATTCCTGCCTTTACAGGATTCTGCCTGTTTGTGTTGGGTATTTTCATCTACAAATCAGCGAAAGAAAGAGCCAAATCCAGCAATGGAGATGGCTGATAAGGAAGATTATGCTTAAAAAAGTAATTCACATATTGATAAGTTTC
>JBCBHL010000156.1:0-15882 GCA_038525605.1 Bacteroidota bacterium | reverse complement strand
AATTAAATAGAAGCACAACAAGGCGCAAATAATATCTTTTATCCAATATTTTGGCGTAAATCGACGCCCTCAACTGGGTTAGCACAGTAAATGAAGTGAACAATGCTTGTACTCATTTGCACTTATAAATAATATATGTTTGTATGTGTACGTGTGTTATGTAGTGTGAAAGGAAAGCAAAATGAACAAATGATCGCATCATTGCTTAAGCAGGTTGACAGTTATGCCTTTTATATGAATTCAGGCAGTTAAATAAAAGAGCCCTGTTAAATCAGGATTCAACAGGGCGGTTATGATAAAGTTATTTGGTTGTGTTTATCTGATTTTTTTATAGGGAAATCTTCTGCTCGATCTTTTTAGTAGTCTGTTAATAACAGATTGCTGGGTGCTTCCCAGCCACCCTTCGTGGAATGTTTCATACCTCCAAAGCACCTTACCATCAACAGCATCTGCTACATTGATGACAATAGCGCCCACCTTGGTTGGAGGTGAATAAAAACCAGACATGCCCACTAATAAGGAATACCCGTCAGACATTAGATGAGTGCTGTTGACGGAACCGTATACAATTCCGTCAACACCTAACATCTGTGCAAGCTCTGCACGACTGAATTTTGCAATGTTAAAGGGGGTAACCTCATTTTGTAAAAGGATAGCATTTGTCGTAGTAGTACTCTGAAATGAGACGCTAAACCCTTTCTGAGCTTTTTGATCCAGCAGAAACGACTCTACTGAACTTTGGATTAATTTACCTTCATCAATTTCCAGTTTACGCAACTCCTCCTGGTCTATGTTTCTCATAACTCCCGGTCTCAGAGATAAACTGACATCAAATGGTAAAATCGCTAAAACCTTGTGATGAGAGGCAATAGCTTTAAAATCCGGACTGACGTATCTGAAAGGCCCTTGTGCGTAACCTAAGATAGTCATGGATAAAAATAAGAATGTTGCAAGTGCTTTTTTCACGCTTGAAGTTTTTGAGTGTTTGTATAATCATAAGCAAGCACTGTGCCAAAAAACTCAGGAAGTGAGGATGATAGTTTATGCTATTTGAATAGTCTCAATAAAAGATGCTAGAAGTTCGTATTTGATTAATCTATTCTAGCGAATCAACTGATTTTTGAGTAACCATTCAAAAATGATTTGATCTACCAGTGAGGATTTGTGCCGATTCGTGTATGGTATCCACGCGATCTCACGAATTTCAGCAGCAGCTTGCAATGAACCAGTAAAATCAGCGGTAAAACAATCCATTTTCACTAAAACGTCTGCCGGGTGATTATCTGCCGGTGCTTCAAATGTACCCAGGTATTGAATACTACCTGGATTCACATCAACCGACAGCTCTTCCTTGATTTCTCTTATCAGTGTTTCTTCTTTAGTTTCACCAGATTCAGGCTTTCCCCCGGGGAAATAAAACTTTTCTCTGTTCACAGATCTGACACTTAACACACTGTTATTTTCAATGTAAATCAAGGCTGATTTACGAATTACCTTTTTTGCCATAACACAAAAAAGCCATCGCTGAGAATCAACGATAGCTTCTTATTAACATAATCTTATTTGTTAGTGAGTGATCACCGGATCTAATTCCTTCGCCTGAGCTACATAGTCCTGTACCTTCGAAAGAGCGGGAAGTTGTCTAACCAACTTTTTCTCAGCGTTAACTTCAGCCATTTTAGCGTGTAGGTTATCTGCGTTTCTATTTCTTAGTTCTTTTACTGTATCAACTCCTGCAGCTTCAAGTAATTCAGAGTACTCACTGCCTATTCCTTTGATTCTGTACAAATCAGCCATGTTAGCCCATTTGAGAAGTTGTTTTTCATCAATACCGGAAGCTTCTGCAACAGCTTTTCTTCCTTTTTTGTCACAGCATGCTTTGAGAAGACCATTAACTGATTTGATACCAGCGCCATTTAGCTTCGCCTCATTAGCTGGGCCTATTCCTTCGATATCTGATACTTTTGCCATTATATTATGCGTTTTGGTTTGTTAAATTATTATGTAAAATTTTTCTTAAATTAAATGAAATAGTTCTAAAAACTACTAAATTCTTTTGTAAATGTTAATAAACTACTACTTAAGTTCGTTTGCCTGTTTTACCCAATTATCTCTTTGAATTCTGCCCGGAAAGAATTCAATTGCTTTGGTTACCTTGTCAATCGTCTCCGGTGTAAACTCGCTGATTTGTTCAAATGTGTAAATACCAAGGCCGTTTAGTTTTTTCTCTATAAATGGACCCACTCCACTAATTCTGGTCAGGTCATCTTTTTGATCTGCAGCTGCAACTTTAAAACCCAGTTTACGTGCGTTTTCCACATCACTGTCGCTTATGCCCACAGTAGCAACGTCTGTAGCATGCGAGGTTGCATTTTTGATTAACTCCTCTTTTTCTTTCTCACATGCCTGTAACTTCTTCTGAATGTCCTGCATGTCAGCTTCCATCCTGATCTTAGATGCTGACAATGACCTGTTATTTTCTTTCAGCCTGTTGATCTCAGAACTTTCATGAATAGTAGCAGAAGCAGTTTTTTTATTCTTTTTGAGTATCCATGCCAGTATAAAACCCAATATAAAAGCAACTAAAAGCATGATTACTATTTCTGCAATAGCTGTTGATCTTTGTGCCGTTAAGTCTTCAAACATGATAATTCAAATTAATTTCCTAAAATAAGTATTTCAACTCTTCTGTTTTTTCGCTTTCCAGCCTCATTGTCATTACTGGCTATGGGTTCACTTTCACCCCTAGATCGTGTTTCGATCAGCTCTTTTTTCACCCCAAACTCTACAAGAAGCCGGGCGATTGCATCAGCCCTTAACTGTCCATATTTTATGTTTAGCTCATGAGTCCCTGAATTATCGGTATGACCGACAAGTCGTATCTTGGAATTTTCCTGTATCACAAGCTCAGAGAATTTTTTGAGTTCAGTGATTAATTGGCTATTTGTGTGAGGATCAGCGGAAGCCGAAGGAAAATAAATGATGATCTTGTCTTGTGTCCTTTCGATTGAAAAATCGGAATCAGCTACTGCAGGATCTTCGGGCTTTATAATCACAGACAATTCAAAAGCTTTTGTTTTGCCAATCAAGCTATCAGAAACACTTTTTGATAATAGTTTTACAGGCTTTTTCGGATCGTTGAATCCGATCAGGTTTTTGATAGACTGTGCTCTATCTGATCCAATTACCACCTCTTCTCCAATATAGGACAAACCTGTAATTACCAGGGTGTCGAATTGTAGTTCACGAATTGAATCAAGTGTAAAACTTGTTCGAGCATTGGTCTCAGGTGTGAGATCTCCGAAGCTAAATAATAAGTTTCCAGCCTCATTCGTACCTTCGGTATGGAGATCCATATATCTTTCTACACAGAGTCCTTTTATTTTACAGACATACCAGTAGACAGAGCCTGCACCCCAGGCCAGAAAAAGTAAAATGATTAAAACAACTTTCGCTTTCATAATAGAATTGTCAGGCGATATGAAATGAGGGATTGCACCTATCCAAACGCAGATTTGGATAGGTGAAATCCTTATATCCTGTAAAGCCGTAGATTAATTCTGTTAGTTTCAGGCAATATCAACCTTAACCGAAGAGACTTCCTAATAGAGAGCTTCCTAGCTTGGCGATATCATTATCCACGGTAGTCTTATCGTCATCCAGTAATTGATCAATGACACTTGAAGACTGAGGAGCCTTTTGGTTCATATCTCCAAGGAAACCTCCTAATAAATCTCCAATACCGGAACTGGATTGTTTGTTTTGTCTGCCTAAGTAGCTCATTACCACAGGAGCAGCTAGTTCCATCAGTTTGCCTGTAGCCTGTGAACTTAAACCGCTGTCATCACTTACGTAACCCTGTACTTGCTGTTGATTACCGCCCAGGAGGCTTCCCAATATACTACCAGCATTGGTTTGTTTGCCGCTCAATACGAATCCGGCAACATCGTCAAGAATACTTCCGTCTTTGTCTAAATCCAGTAAGCTGACAAAAGACCCCAAACCTGAGCTCTGATTATTCCCTTGTTTTGAAACCGAGTTTAAGAGAATTGGTAACAAACTCCCAAGTGCGCTTTGTGTTTGACTTTTGCTGGCACCAATCTGATTACTCAAATTGCCTACTACCTGATCATTAAAAGCATTGCTCATTAATCCGTCCAAAAGACCCATAATGTATTTTAAATTAAGATTGAAATTGAATGTTTAGGAGCACAATCAGCATAAAAGAAAAATAATATTTCTGAAAGTGGTCTTAACAAATCTAATCAAAAAGTTGATTTTGTGACATCTTAATCCGATCAAATAGATGATCTACAGGTCGATATCATGATTTTTCTTGTTGAGTTTTATTCTGTTTTGAAGAGTTTCATTGATTTTTTTAATACCAGGTCTTCCGGGTCGATCAGGTCATTAAACGTAAATGGAATGACCTGCTTGGGAATAACACCGTGACCGATAAATTCCGGATAATCTACATAGTTAGTATATCGCACAAGTGGAATCCAGTACCTGATACCTGAATTTGGTAGTTGGATATCCATGCTGATGGCACTGTTGTTTCCATAATATCCGCCTCCGACTTCTTCACCGGCAAAGGTTCCTCGCTTGTTTGCGTGAAGAATTGCGCAAACGTCTGCAGCAGTCGAAAAAGTGCTGCCGTTTGTTAAAATTACCAGTTCACCAGTATAGACCAGTTTATTTGGTTTCTGTTCTTTTAATGGTTGATGATGAGTCCATAAGTAAGTATTTGGCTTTTCCTTTGACTTCTTTATTAAGATAGAAGCCCATTTTAAACCTTTTGTGTTTGAATATTGGAGATAGGAAAACTTCTTTGTTGAGAGCTCCATTTTGTCAAAGTACCTGAATTTCTCAGGAATCAAATAGGTGTTCAGTAAAGCACCCAGACCATCATCGCCACCACCGTTAGACCGTAAATCCAGAATTAGTTTAGAAATCTGCTTTTCCTGAATTTCTGTAAAAGACTCTTTGAGGAATTTTTTGAAGCTGATCTTCTGCTGATATTTAATCCAGTCTTTCGAAAAAGTTTTGATTCTAAGTAATGCAGTTTGATCGTCAATGATTTTGAACGACAACAGGTCTTCTGGTTTAGTGGAAAACTCAGATTTCGACCTTTCTTCGAAGGTGGTTTTGTCAATACAATTCAGCCTGATTTCTTGACTGATTCCATCCTTGCCTTTGACAGTGAGAACTACTTCATCTTTCAATTGAATATATTGTTGATAGTAGAGCGGGAACTGTCCGGCAATGATTCTGTTTTTACTGGTTAAATTGTATCCGTCGGAAGGAATATATCGGTAGAGAATTTTAAATATTTCTGCTATGGTCATTCCATCTATTTTCAATACCTCATCACCAATATTCAGTGACTCGTCGGTGGAATAATCCTTAAATAGGGTTGCTTTCGTCCCATCAAAGAATAATTGGAACGGGAAATAGTAGTTCCCCGAATCTCGCTTATTCACAAACTCATAAGGCCTAGACATCCAGCTATGGCCGCAGTTGATACCTGCATAGAATTCCTGCAACAACCTATGAAATTCAGTTTGGCTTTTTTTCTGCTGTATGGATGCACTAATCGATGCGAGCCGATTATCAATTGTAGAGGTGTCATTGTACCAGTATAAACCAGCGTGAGCCTCTATTATGGAACCTTTAAAAATTTCAAAATCCTCCTTTAGTTGAGCAGGGGATAGTGACTTTTGCTGACAATTTGCACTGAGTACAACTGAAAGCATAAAAAATGAAAAAAATAAGTATTTGATTCTCATGTTGTTAAAATTTTGAGTTTATCATCTGATTGTGAATGTATGTAAAAACATGCCAAAATTATAAGTGTTTGATTAATAGAGTTTTGCTTGGGATTCTGCTGAATATCTGTTTCACTATGAAACAATTTGCTGTGTCGGGGTGAAACATGAGATATGATAGAATGGAATAGTTCACTTGAATGATATAGCAATGATCAGGCAATCAAAGTTGAGTTGAGGCGCCAACATTTAGTTGGTTTTTCTCAATTGTGACTTTCATTTGTCATTGTATTAAACCAATAGCCATTTGATCAGAATTTAGCCGAATAAACAACCATCTTACCTCAAGAACTAAGGTTAAATTGTAATAAATAGTACCTTGCAAAACAAAGTATTGAAATTTACGTTTTCTGAGTATGAATAAGATAAAATCCTTTTTTTGGTTATGTTCAGGTGCCAGTATCAGGCATTTAGAGGATTGTCCCAGCGACGGTTCTAAATACGCCGGCATTGGTGCGACGATATTTTTTACAAGTATTTTTGCTGCGCTTGCATCTTTTTATGCGCTATACACCGTATTCGATAATTACTGGATTGCTGGTGTTTTCGGCTTGCTATGGGGTTTGATGATATTTAACCTGGATAGATTTATTGTGTCCAGCATCAGAAAGTATAAAAACAAATGGAAGAATTTTTACCATGTGCTGCCGAGAATTGCTTTAGCAGTTTTGATTTCCATAGTGATTGCAAAGCCATTGGAATTGAAAGTTTTTGAAAAGGAGATCGATTCTGAAATTGTCCTGATGCAAGAAGAACAAAAGCAAACAAATGAAAATTTATTGAGTCAGCGATTTGATGTTCCCAGAGATCAGCTTAATCAAGAGATCGCATCCTTAAAACAGGAAATAGCGGATAAGCAGCAACAAAGGGATGATCTCAGGAAGATTGCCAGTGAAGAAGCTGACGGTACTGGCGGAACCAAAGTAAGGAATCCCGGACCTATTTATAAAATAAAAAAGGAAGCAGCAGATAAGGTAGAGGCTGAATTGCAAGAGCTAAGAGCTACCAATAATCAACTGATCGCTGAAAAGCAGGATGAATTGAAACAACTAAAAACAGGCCTGGATGAGGCCAAAGCACAAATGGTTGATGCAGAGTTGTCAGGTCTTGCTTCCAGAATGGTTGCACTTGACAGACTTGGTGAGAAAAACCAATCTATCTGGCTTGCTAACCTCTTTATCATGATTCTTTTCATTGTGGTGGAATGCAGCCCTATCATTGTAAAGCTTGTAACCGATAAAAGTCCTTATGACCACATGATTGAATTGGAGGAATATAAGTTTGAAACTGAAGCTTATAAAAGAAGGGTTAATGTCAATCAGATTCTTAGAAAGCGAGCCGCAAAGATGGGAGGGGAAGAAGAAGATTTTATTCTGGCAAAGCTTAAATCAGGATTGGATAAGGTTTGATTGATATTATTTCTCAAAGTAATAGTGTTTTAAATAATTTCGGTCGTACTATCACGTTGTATAACCAAGATTAACTAAAACAAATAGATACTAATTATGAAAAAGCTAAAAATCGACAGGATGAAGGTGAAAAGTTTCGTTACTACATTAGAGGAAACGAAAGTTCAAACTTGCAAAGGTGGTGGTGAACCAATAGCTATCAGGAGAACAGCGTTCGGGCCTGAATGCTATGTTGACACTGAATATCCAGTTTGTCAATGGGCATAAAAAACAAATAAAAAACCCTGACATCCTCGCAGATCGTCAGGGTTTTTTTATATAATCAGTCAAGAACCTAAGCGGCTCTTAATTTATTAAATTTCGATTTTTCAAACTTTTCTTCAGCATAACTCTTAGTGATACTAAGTGTTTTTACATCTGGATTCGAAGGAATCTCAAACATCGCATCAGTCATAATTGCTTCGCAAATAGACCTTAAGCCCCTTGCTCCCAGACTAAACTGTATAGCTTTTTCTACGATGTAATCCAGTGCACCTCTGGTAAATTCCAGCTTCACCTCCTCCATCTCAAACAATCTTTCATATTGTTTGATCAGCGCATTCTTAGGTTTTGTAAGAATTTGCTTCAAAGTGTCAGCGTTCAATGGATCAAGGCTTGTCAACACTGGCAGTCGTCCGATCAGCTCTGGTATCAAGCCAAAGCTTTTCAGGTCTTGTGCTGTGATGTATTTTAACAAATTGTCTTTGTCATGAACCATCTTGGAGTCGCTGCTATCGTTGAAACCAATAGGCCTTGTATTGAGCCTTTTGCCAATATGTCTGTCGATACCATCAAATGCGCCACCACATACAAATAGAATGTTCTCTGTATTCACAGAGATCATTTTCTGGTCAGGGTGTTTTCTTCCTCCCTGTGGAGGTACATTTACTGTTGTACCTTCCAGTAATTTCAACAACGCCTGCTGTACACCTTCACCGCTCACATCTCTTGTGATAGAAGGATTATCTGACTTTCTGGCGATTTTATCGATCTCGTCAATATAAACAATTCCTCTCTCAGCAGATTCTACGTCGTAATTAGCAGCCTGCAGTAATCTGGTTAGGATACTTTCTACATCTTCACCTACATAACCTGCTTCTGTTAAAACAGTAGCATCAGCAATACAGAATGGAACCTGCAGAATTTTTGCTAGTGTTCGAGCGAGATAAGTTTTACCTGTTCCGGTTTGCCCCACCATGATAATGTTTGATTTCTCAATCGTAACATCCTCCACCGTACTTACAGTTTGTGTAAGCCTTTTATAGTGATTGTATACAGCAACAGACATATATCTCTTTGCCTCATCCTGCCCGATGACAAATTCATCGAGGTGAGTTTTCATATCTGCGGGCTTGATTAATGTAAACTGAGGCGCATCACCTTTGCTCTTTGTCTTCAACTCTTCGTTGAGGATTTGCTGAGCCTGGGTAATACACCTGTCACAAATGTGTGCATGTATCCCTGAGATCATCAGGTCTACATCTTTCTTATTTCTCCCACAGAATGAACAGGTAACTTGTGCCATGCGTTTATTTTTTTGTCAGGACTTCATCGATCAGTCCGTATTCTTTTGCTTCACTTGCTCTCATCCAGTAATCTCTGTCAGAATCTTTTTCGATATCGTCATAAGATTTACCAGTATGATTTGATAATATAGTATATAAATCTTTCCTCAACTCCTGCATTTGCTTGAGGGTGATTTCCATATCCCTGGATTGACCCTGCATACCACCACTAGGCTGATGGATCATTACGCGCGAATGCGGTAAAGCGGATCTTTTGTTTTCAGCACCACCTGCCAGTAATACTGCTCCCATGGAAGCAGCCATTCCGGTGCATATAGTTGCTACATCGGGATTTACGTAATTCATTGTATCATAGATACCCAAACCAGCATATACAGATCCTCCCGGACTGTTGATATACAGTAAAATATCCTTCTTTGGGTCTGCTGATTCTAAAAATAAAAGTTGTGCTGTAATAATGTTAGCTATGTTCTCGTCAACTCCGGTTCCAAGAAAAATTATCCTATCCATAATTAATCTGGAGAAAACATCGATTTCGGCAAATCTGCCTGGTCTCTCTTCAATAACCGCTCTCGTCATATTTTGAACGCGATCAGCATAATTATCGAAAGTTGAACCACTAATTCCCTGATGTTTAACGGAAAATTTACGTAACTCTTCTTTGTTTATCATATTGTTTTTTAAAACGGTCTATACAAAAATAAGAAAAAGTCCCACATAAGGACTTTTTCTTATAACTTTAATTATACGTAAGAGGTTCGAAAAATACTTTATAATTTTCTGAATTCCTCTATTCCGACTGTTTTTTCGTTGACTGATGCATTTTCTCTGATGAATTCAAATACTTTTTGAGATTCTACCTGAGTATGCACTTTTCTATAATTTTCGCCATTTTCACCTTGCAGGTAGTTGGCAGCAAATCCATCCAGACTACTTTCGAACTGATCTCCTACCATGCCCGAACCAGCAAACTGTAATCTGATCATGTTTTTAGCCTCGTCCACAACATCCTGATACTCAACTTTCATGTCCTGATCTTTGATTACTTTTCCTTTAATCAAAGACCACTTGAGTTCGTCGGCATACATGTTGTATTCTTTCTCAACAGACTCTTCAGTAGCTTCTTCGTTGTTTCTCACTAAGTATTTTTTAAGAAACTCATCAGGTAAATTGATTTTTGCTTTTTCGATCAGTTTTTCTCTGGTTTTCTGATTGAAAAAGAATTCGCTTTCTCTGTCGTAATTCTCGCTGATGATGTTCTTTACTCTGTCCTTAAATTGTTCTTCAGTTTCTATTTCTTCATTTGGAATAGCTTTTTTGAAGAGTTCAGCATTTAGCTCAGCAGGTTTAACAGACTTTATCTCTTTAAGAGTCAGTACAGCTTCTTTTGCCTCGCCTAGATCTTCACCACCAACAATCTGAGATAAATAAGTGTCAGAAAAATCCTTGTCGAGTTTTAATTTAACTTCCGCATCTACTTTCTTGCCTTTCAATGCTTTGATACCTGACTTTTCTAATTGTTCAACTGTGATGTATACTTCCTTATCAAAATCATCTCCAACTTTTAAAGACCCGACAACTGTAGAACTTTCTTCTACTTTTTCAGCTTCTACCGGCTCTCCATACTGTTTGGTGACATTGTCGATGGTTTCGTTGATGGCATCCTCACTTACCTCGATTTTATACATGTCCAGTTTGAGCTTGTCATCAATACTGATTTTGAATTCCTCTGCAAACCCGATGTTGTATTCGAACTCAAAATCTTTTTGCGTATCCCAGTCTATGGCAGCAGCTTTTTCTGTATTAGGAACTGGTTCAGCTAATATCTGTAAATCGCTTTGTTGCATGTATTCCATCAAATTTTTTGAAAGCAACCCATTGATCTCATCTACCAGAATGGAAGTGCCGTACATCTTTTTAATCATCCCGACAGGAACTTTACCTGGTCTGAAACCTTTGATGTTGGCTTTTTTGCTGTAATCTTTAATTTTTTCGTCAACAGACTTTTGATAATCATCCTGTTTTAACGTAATTTTAATTAAAGCTTCAGTGTCATTGATTTTGTCTAAAGCGATTTCCAATGTTCTAAGTTTTTTTGTTATAAACTAAAAAAACCCTCCTGAGCTAATATACTGCTAAGAGGGTTAAATTGTGCGGATGGAGGGACTCGAACCCCCATGCCTCGCGGCGCTAGATCCTAAGTCTAGTGCGTCTACCAATTTCGCCACATCCGCTTAAAGATTAATGTGGTATTGAAAATTGAGATGCAAAAATAAAACTATTTTTGTTAAAAAAAAGAAAACTGAATAAAAATAATAAATGATTGCAGTTGACTTAGAGGAAGAGAAAAAAGAGATCATTCGGAGGTACAGAAAGTTACTCCGAAAAGCCAAACCATTACTAAAGGGTGGGGATGCTAAAATCATCAAAAAAGCATTCAATACCTCTCTTGAAGCACACAAAGAAATGCGCAGGAAATCTGGCGAGCCTTACATTTATCATCCGCTGGAAGTTGCCCAGATTTGTGTAGAAGAAATCGGGCTAGGTACTACCAGTATTGTATCAGCGCTGTTGCATGATGTGGTGGAAGATACTGAAATGGAGTTGGATGACATTGAAAGAATGTTTGGCTACAAAGTCAGAAAAATCATCGATGGCCTCACGAAAATTTCCGGCGTTTTTGAAGAGGGAAGCTCTCAGCAGGCAGAGAATTTTAGAAAGATGCTGTTGACACTTTCTGAGGATGTGAGAGTAATATTGGTAAAGCTGGCTGACAGATTACACAACATGCGAACGCTGGAGAGCATGCCCAGGCATAAACAACTGAAAATCGCGAATGAGACCATTTACATATACGCACCTCTGGCTCATCGGCTGGGGCTGTATGCCATCAAAAGTGAACTGGAAGATCTTTACTTAAAATATACAGACCGAGAATCATATGATTTTATTGCCAATAAGATCGATGACTCAAAAGTCTCTAGGAATAAATTCATCAGGAATTTTATCAATCCTATTCAATCGGAGCTTAAGAAGTCAAACCTGGATATTGAAATCAAAGGCAGGCCTAAATCTATTCACTCAATTTGGAACAAAATGCGAAAGCAGGATGTGACTTTCGAGGAAGTTTATGATTTGTTTGCTATCAGAATCATCATTGATTCGGATTTTGAGAGTGAAAAAGCTGACTGTTGGCAGGTATATTCTATTGTGACGGATTTCTATCAGCCAAACCCGGATCGGTTGCGCGATTGGGTTAGTACGCCCAAATCCAATGGTTATGAATCACTGCATACCACCGTGATGAGTAATAAAGGCCAGTGGGTTGAAGTGCAAATCCGTACACGAAGGATGGATGATATAGCCGAAAAAGGATATGCGGCTCACTGGAAATATAAGGAGAACCCGGGAAGCAACGAAAGCAGGCTCGAACAATGGATTTCCAAGGTTAGAGAGATTCTGGAAACTAATGATTCGGATGCGATTGAATTCATCGATGATTTCAGGTCTAGTTTATTTCATGACGAAGTGTTTGTGTTTACGCCAAAAGGTGATTTGAAAACACTACCGACGGGTGCCACGGCACTTGACTTTGCTTTTGATATCCACACCGAAATTGGTGCCAGGTGTCTCGGTGCGAAGGTCAATCAAAAGTTGGTTCCGCTTAATCACAAATTGAAAAATGGTGATCAGGTTGAAATATTGACCAGCAAAAAGCAAAAGCCCAATGAAGACTGGTTAAAATATGTATCTACTTCCAAAGCAAGGTCTAAGATCAAAGATGTTTTAAAAGAAGATCGTAAGATTGCAGCAATCGATGGGAAGGAGATTGTGATCAGGAAGCTTGGACAGATGAAGATGAATCTATCAAATGAAGTTGTCCAGCAACTAATGGAGTATTTTAAGGTGAAAACTGCTCTGGAGTTATTTTACAGAGTAGGTAAAGGGAAGATAGACCCGTCGGAGATTCGAAAGATCAGGGAACTTAAACCTGAGGTGCCCAAAAGCCCTAAGCGAAATTCCGATCCCGCAAATTTCAAACCGAAAACTACAAAGCCATCTTCGAAGGACAAAGAACTTCTTTTGCTTGGAGAAGACATGGATGTGATCGATTACAAGTTTGCAAAATGCTGTAATCCGATTCCTGGTGATGCGGTTTTTGGTTTTGTGACTGTTAGTGAAGGCATTAAAATTCATAGAACAACCTGTCCCAATGCTGCGGAACTCTTGTCAAACTATGGCTATCGGGTCATCAAAGCAAAGTGGACTTCTTCTCATGATCAGGCATTTGTGGCGGGTGTCAAGGTGATAGGGACTGATAGAATCGGTATGATTAATGATATTTCCAATGTAATTTCATCGGAACTGAATGTCAATATGAGGTCACTGAAAATTGAAACTGAAGGCGGTATTTTTGAAGGTGAGATAGAGTTGTACGTGGAAGATACCAAACACCTGGATGTGATGATTAAGAATCTACTGGAAATCGAAAGCGTTGTAAACGTGAATAGATTTTCCTGAAATATTCTCTGATAAAAATAATTGCGGCAGTTTCGGTTATATGGACTGTCGCTTTTTATTTGCCATCTAAAGTATTTGCTGGCACATCTCAGAGCGAGTGCTGCTGTTCAAAAAGGCAGTATCGGGAAGGAAAAAACCTCTTAAAATCAATTGATTTAGTGCTTTTTTGGAACACAGAGCAGGCTATTCCCTTTACTCAAGAAACATTCGGTTAGAGTTTCCTAAAATAGATATGAGCTTACAATTGAATTTCTCATGCAGAATCGCTGTTAAAATGTATATTTGCAATGGAAGGAGCTAAAATGGCAGTAAACGAAAAAATATTAGAAGAAGTAAAGAAAATTTTCACAGCGTATCTTGAGAAAAAGGGTTTGAGAAAAACGCCTGAGAGATATGCTATTTTAGAAGAAATATATACGAGAGAAGATCATTTTGATGTGGAGTCTTTGTACATCAGTATGAAGAATAAAAACTACCGTGTCAGCAGAGCAACGGTTTATAACTCTCTCGATTTGCTGATGGAGTGTGACCTGGTCAGTAAACATCAGTTTGGTCAGAACCTGGCACAATATGAAAAGTCTTACGGCTACAAACAGCATGATCACCTGATATGTACTGAATGCCATAAGGTTGTTGAATTCTGTGACCCCAGGATCCAGAATATCCAGAATACTGTAGGAGAATTGCTACAGTTTGATGTCATGCATCATTCCTTGATTCTTTATGCTAATTGCACGAATGAAAGTTGTGAGAATAAAACTAAAAAAGTGAACGATGCAGTTTAGCGCAAAAGAAAGCGACGGTGTAGTAGTCTTACACCTCGATGGCGATCTGATTGGTGAAAACAACGGGCCACAGTTACTTGAGAAAACCAGTGATTATATCATCAAAGGGGTCAAAAACGCAATTATCAATTTAAGTGGCGTTAGGTATATCAATAGTTCCGGGATAGGTGTATTAATTACCATATTGACTAAATTCAGAAATAGCGGAGGAGAGGTATTTCTCATTAATCCTTCGGAGCACGTTAAAAAGCTTTTAATAATTACAAAACTGGAAGCTATTTTCTCTATAGAACAAACTCTTGATGAGGCGATGGCGAAAATTAAGAATACATGAGTGTAGATGTACTTTTGGGTCTTCAGTGGGGAGACGAAGGTAAAGGGAAAGTTGTGGATTTTCTGGCAAGGAAATATGATCTGGTTGCCAGGTTTCAGGGAGGTCCTAATGCAGGGCATACATTAGAGTTTGAGGGAATCAAACATGTTTTGCATCAGATTCCTTCGGGAATTTTTCACAAAGAGATTAAAAACATCGTTGGAAATGGCGTTGTTTTAGATCCCGTCATATTTATGAAGGAAATTGAGAAACTGGATTCTTTCGATATAGACCTGAGTCAACAGTTATACTTGTCCCAAAAGGCACAATTGATTATCCCTACGCACAGAATTTTAGATGCGGCATACGAAAAAAATAAAGGTGATAGAAAAATTGGATCCACACTCAGAGGTATAGGACCGACTTATCAGGATAAGATCGCCAGAACAGGTTTGAGAGTTGGAGATATGATTTCTCCTAATTTCAAGGAAAGATATGAGCGACTTAAAACAAAGCATTTGCGAATCCTTAAAAGCCTGAATCACGAATTTGACCTTGAAAGTCTTGAAAAGGATTTCTTCGGTGCGGTTGAAAAAATGAAAAGCTTCAACCTGGTTAACTCAGAGTACTTTATCAATCAATATGTGAAGAACGATAAGACCATCTTAGCAGAAGGTGCTCAGGGTTCTTTGCTGGACATTGATTTTGGAAGCTATCCTTTTGTGACCAGCTCCACTACTACAGCGGCCGGGGCTTGTACCGGATTGGGGATAGCACCTGCCAGAATAGGGGAAGTTTTTGGGATTTTCAAAGCCTATTGTACAAGAGTAGGTTCCGGACCGTTTCCAACCGAACTATTCGATGAAGATGGTGAGCAGCTTAGGAAGACAGGGAATGAGTTTGGCGCAACCACAGGTCGTCCAAGAAGATGCGGCTGGCTGGATTTACCTGCGCTTAAGTACGCAGTAATGATCAATGGCGTAACGCAGCTTTTTATGATGAAAGCGGATGTGCTCAGCGGTTTCGATTCCATCAAAGTATGCACGCATTACAAGGATAAGCAGGGTGACATTTCTGAGGAAATGGGTTTTGAGCAAAATAGCGAGACCATAGAGCCAGTTTATAAGGAAATGGCTGGCTGGCAGGAAACACTTGATCATGTTACCGAGTACGATGAACTTCCAGATCAACTACATGAATATATCCGCTACATTGAGGCTGAAGTGGGAGTACCTATCAATATTGTGTCAGTAGGACCTGATAGAAAGCAGACTATTATCAAGGAAGAACTGGTGATTTCTTAATATAGTTTAACGAAGATATTCAAAGAAGCAATGTGATTTTCGCATTGCTTTTTTTGTTAAAACCAATTACAACTAAAGCTTCTGGTCTTTCATTTCCGCTCGTCTCATAGGCATGCCATCGATTAAAGCAAAGAGGTTCCTAAAAAGAACCTCTTTG
>JBCBHL010000155.1:2017-15930 GCA_038525605.1 Bacteroidota bacterium | reverse complement strand
ATCGTACCTTTACCCGGGATTGGCGCAATGATTCTGATTCCCAATGCTGCCAAGCTTAGCGCAATATCATCTTCCAGGTTCTTAATCTTTGAAATCTTGACACCTGCTTCGGGAATGATTTCATAAAGCGTCACAGTTGGCCCAATGGTCGCTTTGATACTGGAAATACCAATTTTGAAATTGATAAGTGTCTCAACAATTTTATCCTTGTTGGCTTCAAGTTCTTCCTTCGTTACTTTTACACCCTTGTCCGGGTATTCGGTTAAAAGGTCGATTATTGGGTATTGATAACGTGGCAGATCAAGTGTTGGATCATAATTTTCTAGTGTATCTACAAAATCCTGACCATTGACGACAGGCTCATTTATTTTAAAATCTGGACCTTTTTCTTCGACTTCATTCGCTGAAGGAATAGAAATGTTGCTGTCTTCCAGTTCTAATTCTAACTCAGGTAATTCCTTCGTACTTTTAGTTTTAGCAGGCTTCTTATTTGATAAATCCCACTCACCAATTTCTTCTGTTTCTTTCTCTGCAACAGGTTCCGGTTCATCAAAATTACTAATTACACCCATTGCGTCTTCCTCTTCTACTTCTTTCTTTACCGTTTCCAGGATGGAGCTGATATCTCCCAGGTCTTGTTCTTCAAAGTCATCTTCATCAGTCATTGCATCGCCTTTATCGCGTTGCTTTGGCATGATGTCTTCAAAATAACTGGAAAGTCCCAGTAAATCGGTGATGTTGAAGTAATAGATGATAAAAACAATCAATGAAAAAGCCAGTAAAATAAAGGTTCCCCAACCTACCAGACTTTCACATAAAATAGCGATTTCATAGCCTATACCTCCGCTCAGAAACCCCCATTCGCTTACCTCATCGGAGCTGATAAGGAAATAACCCATTAGCAGGCTGATCCAAAAAAGGAAAAATGCTGAGAAGTAAAACACCCTTGACAAGGGTAGAAATTCTTTTTGACTTAGAATTTTAAGTCCGGCCAGGGTTAGATAGGGGGGAATGAGAATAGATGCAATGCCAAACCACTTAAATACGAAATAATAGGATATATATGCACCAAAGAGGCCAAGCCAGTTTTGGGCTTCTATGCCCGAAGGTTTCAGACCTGTTTCGCTGATAGCCTCTACCACACTCTGATCAGCTTTTCCGGTGAAAAGATAAGAGAAGATGCTAATGAAAAGGCTTAACCCAATTCCCAGCAGAAAAAATCCAGCTGCCAGTTGAAATCTACGATCACTAAAAAAGCTAAAGTCCGGCTTCCAGACTTTCTTCTTTTTCTTCTTCTTCTTGGGTTTAGCTTTATATGTATTTTGTGCCATCCTTAGTATAAAGCGTAAAATTAGGATTTAGTATAGACAATTATTAGTGTTCAGCAGAAAAGTTCCGTTATAATCTATTATCACGTGATGATTTGCATCGCTCATTTTTGTTTCCGAACCATAAGACTTTTACAGTTTGAGAACAATTTAATTATTGGAAAACTGCAAATCATTCCATCACTCAGTAACTAATGCATGCGATCAGTATTTTGTGATAATTTTTATCTGTTCAAATCAGGAATTTAAACAATTTTTACATTATTTGATCAGAGTAGGGATTATTCCGTTGACCGATCCAACTTTCGCAGGCTCATTGAGTTGATAAAATTGCTCTTTAGTTTGTTCCCTTCTCAACGAGTTTTTTATTGATTCTTTTGATCAGTCCCGGTCCTTCGTATACAAAACCTGTATACAATTGCACCAAAGAAGCACCTGCTTCCAGTTTTTCAATAGCATCTTCTGCTGAATGAATTCCTCCAACCCCAATAATGGGAATAGCGCCATTTGATTGTTTGCTGATGTACCTGATGACTTCCGTCGATCTTTCTCTCACGGGTTTGCCACTAAGTCCGCCCATTCCAATAGATTCCAGTTCTTTGTCTCCGGTCTTCAGTCCAGACCTGTCGATCGTGGTGTTAGTCGCAATCAGGCCGTCCAGCTTTACTTCCTGTACTATTTCGATGATGTCGTCGAGTTGAGAATCTGTCAGATCAGGTGCTATTTTTAGAAGTATAGGCTTTTGAACGGGTTTTTGACTGTTGGCGTCTTTCAAAGTTTGCAGTAGCTGCTTCAGTGGTTCTTTTTCCTGTAACTCTCTCAGATTGGGAGTATTAGGCGAACTGACATTTACCACAAAATAATCTACATAGTCATGAAGTTTATGAAATGACTGTAAGTAATCATCGGTCGCCTGCTCATTGGGTGTTACTTTGTTTTTACCGATGTTACCTCCTAAAATGATTTTGGATTTTCTTTTTTTAAGCCTTTCAAGAGCGGCATCCATTCCACTGTTATTAAAACCCATTCTGTTAATGAGCGCTTCATCTTGTTTCAATCTGAATAGCCTGGGCTGATCATTGCCGGGCTGTCCTTTTGGAGTGATTGTCCCGATTTCTATAAAACCAAAACCAAGATTTGAGAATTCATCAATTACTTCTGCATCCTTGTCGAATCCTGCAGCCAGACCTACAGGATTATCAAAAGAAAGCCCAAACAACTCTCTTTTCAGTAATTCATGTTTGTAGACATAACTAGCTCTAAAAATAGCGTTAAAGCCAGGGATTGCACACAAAAATTTGAATAATCCAACCGTCATGCGGTGGGCCTTTTCAGGAGCAATCTGGAAAAGGATAGGTTTTAGTAATTGATACATTTTGCAAAAGTAATCTACTGAAAATAATTACTGTCAATGCAATAAGAATTTACTTTAAATAAATGAGAATTCAGGTTGCGGATCATTTGAATAACCGACATTCTATCATCTCAAATCAATGGAAGGTAAGTCGTTATCCCAGATGAGTATTGTACACTCAGGCTTTTTTGAGAGGAATGTAAAGAGATAAAAAAGGTTGAATACGGATTCCCACATTCAACCTGTACTATTTGGGTCTAAATTTCAGTTCTTTTTCCGGTAGACTTTTTATTAACAGACTATCAAAATGGAAATGGAAAACATCGACACTTTTAATATCATCATTGCATTACCTAGTCTTTAATTAAACTACGAGTCATTTTTTGTTACTCAATGATCTCTTTAAGTGCCTCTCTTTCAGCTATCTTGAAATTGACGTACCAGTCCGGAATATTGTCTTTTTCCATGATGGACTCCCTTAATTCTATTACCTGTGTTTCAGCATCTTTGGTATGATCAAAGGATTCAAATCCCACTTTCATCTGTTCTATGAGGCTGTTATACTTTATAGTGAGATTGTTGTGATATTGAGCAAGATTCATTCCTTTTCTGGCGCTCTCGTCCTTTTTATTATAATTGATCAATACCAAATCTTTTTCTTTTTCGAGGCTGGCTATGAGAAATTGATCAACCTCACTGACTTGTGTCGACTGCTCCAGCTCTTCATCCTGATTTCTTTCGCTTTCAGTTGAACAACTCACTAAAAAAGCTGAGATTATGATTACTATTACAAATTTAATTTTATTGGTCATTCCTACATGAAATTTAATGAACTCTTAATATAATCAATAAGTGTGAAAATGTTGTATACTTTTCGATTAATACGGAATTTAATAGGGTGTTTTTCGGTATTTCTAAAATTTAATAAGTACTACAATCGGTTTGTCGTTATTGTAAATCTCAGATAAGATCAGTTTCTGGGGTGAAATTCTTTCATTACCTGTTGCAGATACTCTTTGTCAAGGTGGGTGTAGATTTCTGTGGTGGTAATCGATTCATGGCCCAGCATTTCCTGTACAGCCCTTAAATCTGCCCCTCCCTCGATTAGGTGAGTGGCAAATGAATGCCTAAATGTATGCGGACTGATATTTTTACCGAGGGCTGTAGCAGCTGCCAAATCTTTGATAATCATAAATACCATTACCCTGGAAAGTTTGGAGCCCCTTCTGTTGAGGAATACATAATCCTCGTGCCCTTCTTTAATGTTAAGATGTGACCTGATATGTTCGATGTACAGCTTGATGAATTTCATCGCATGTTTTCCAACCGGGACATATCGTTCTTTACTTCCTTTTCCAAAAACTCTCAGAAAGCCCATTTCTTCATATATATTGCTGATTTTCAGTTCAATCAATTCTGAAACGCGTAAACCACTGCTGTAGAGCGTTTCCAACATCGCTCTGTTGCGCTGTCCTTCCGGAGTGGACATGTCAATGGCTGCTAGTAATTCATCTATCTCGTGCACTTCCAGCGTATCAGGTAGTTTTCTACCCAGTTTAGGTGCCTCGATCAGGGAGGTTGGGTCGGTCTCTAAATCGTGATCATAACGCATGTATTTATAAAAGGATTTTAGTCCTGAAATAATTCTTGCCTGTGAATAGGGTGATACGCCCAGCTCATTGATGAATTCTATGAAATCTACGATATGATTGCTTTCCAGCTGATCCGGACCCAGTTCGATTTTGCGGATTTGAAGAAACTGAACGAGCTTGTTAACATCTTGTAAATAGGCGGTAATTGAATTGGGAGACAGTGATCTCTCAATTTTCAAATAACTTTTATAACTTTTGATGTGATTTTCCCAGTTCATTTTTAACTTCCTCGTCACAAAAGTATTACATTTATAGCTGAAACAAATTGCAACGATGAAGCTGGTCATTATCAATGGTCCCAATCTCAACCTTTTAGGTAAGCGAGAAACTGATATTTACGGAAATCAGGATTTTGAGTCATTCTTTCAAGGTCTTCAAAAAGAGTTTCCTGAAATAGAATTAGCATATTTTCAGTCTAACAGTGAAGGTGCCATTATTGACCAAATCCACAAAGTGGGTTTTTCCGTGGATGGGTTGATCATCAATGCGGCGGGATACTCCCATACATCGGTCGCAATAGCAGATGCTTTGGCTGCTGTTCCTGCCAGAGCGATAGAAGTTCATATATCAAATGTATATAAAAGAGAGGCATTCAGACATCATAGCTATGTGACTAAAAACAGCATTGGTATGATCACTGGTCTGGGGCTTTTTGGCTACAAGGCTGCAATAAATTACTTTCAGGAGAGACTGTAGAAATGAAGTTAATATCGTTTTACCCCGGACCCTCAAGAGTGTATTCCAACATACCGGAATATCTCTATGAAGCCTATATGGAAGGAGTACTTTCCTTTAATCACAGGAGTCCGGAATTTTCGGAGATCCTGGAAGAGGCTATTAGTCTGCTTCATGAAAAACTAATCATCCCAGCTGATTATAAAATTGTACTGTTTTCTTCCGCTACGGAATGTTGGGAGGTAATTGCACAGTCGCTTACCAAAAAGAAGAGTTTCCATTTTTACAATGGAGATTTTGGTGAAAAGTGGATGCGTTATGCCAAAAAACTCAAGCCACAGATAGCAGGACTGTCATTTGATCGGGAAAAGGAATTACCGGTTGGTCACAAGGTAGATAAAGATTCTGAACTATTGTGTGTTACCTACTCCGAAACCTCTAATGGCACACAGGTTTCCAATGATCTGATTCTGAAGCTGAAAAACAACAATCCCGACAAACTGATAGCAGTTGATGCGACTTCAGCAATGGCCGGAAGTAAGTTGATTTTCGAAAATGCTGATATCTGGTATGCATCAGTGCAAAAATGCTTTGGACTTCCTGCAGGTATGGCGGTTATGGTACTTTCTCCCAAAGCGGTGAAGAGGAGCGAGGAAATTGGTGAAAATGATCACTACAACAGCCTTAATTTTGTCATCGAAAATATTGATAAATATCAAACTCCGTTTACGCCAAATGTGATGGATATTTACTTATTGAAACGAACGCTGGAGCACTCAAAAGGCATAGACTACATTTTTGAGAAGTTGCAAAAAAGGAGAAAAGAGTATCAGGCTTTTCTCGACGAATTCAATGATTTCGAATACCTCATTAAGAATAAATCTGTACGATCAGATACTGTCCTCGCTATCAAACATCCAAATGTAGAAAAAGTCAAAAAACTGGCTCGCGAGTCGAGTATTTTGCTGGGGGCAGGTTATGGTGACTTGAAAAGCTCTACTTTCAGAATTGCCAATTTCCCGGCTATCAAAAAGCGGGAGGTTGAAAAACTCCGGACATTCTTTAAAACTCATTTTAAAAGAAAGTAGTTAAGATGTAGATTTCCTGGCAACAGCTTTACTGTTAATGGTTGTTAATATTTTGCAGGCAGTCCCTAAGCAGCTTATATTTCATTAAAAAGATGAAAATAGGCATAGTTTTACTTGTTTTAGCACTCTTTTTTAGTTGCACTTATCAAAGAGAAAGGTGTTCCGAATGGCATCTGGTTTTTCGAAATGATAAATCTGGAAATGCAGTTTTTGGTGATAAATCTGAACTGATCAGGCTTGCCAGAGCTGGTTATCCCGTTCGCGTAGGGTTTGGTGGAAGAAGCAGTGCTGATAGTGACCGATCAGTGGAACATATCGCCGATTGTCAGTTTTTAACCGTGAGAAATGCATCCGAATTATATGCTCAGATTGCGCCAATCATCGGACAGCGTCCAAATGTAGATGGTTCCGAAATAAAATTCAGGGAAAATTATCAATGGTCTATCATCGTGGGAACCAATGGGTTTTCTGACAGAATCAATACTTTTCTGCCTTCGGACTCAGTTGCCGGGCATAACAGTCGACCGACAAATGTTAGCTGGTTTGTTAACGGTCCATTGCCAGAAGATTATGAACCCCTTGCAGGGCCATTGTGGGAGGAGTAATTGTATGCTTTTATTTAACCAGTTTACTTGGCCTGGCTCTTTTTATTGAATAGCGTCAGGCAATTCGTAAAGGTCATCTTCCGTCAGTATTTCAGATTAACCGGATTTAGAAATATTGTATATCAACACTTTAAAAATTACGAATATAATCTGCTTCTGCGGCAATATATCCAAATGATGCCTGATTGCCTCTTTCCAGTATCTTTTCGAAATATGCTTTTGCTTTCTCCGGCTCGTCATTGTACAAAAACCAATTACCCAGACCATATAGTACCGCGTCATTAGATGGGTTGCCGCTTTCTGTATTTTGTAAATCAGATTCTTTCAGTTGACCTTTATATAGCAATCCCAGGTTTTGATAACTCTGGTTTTCGATGATATTCATATCAGCTGAAATGTTGCTGACAATTTTTTTAGCTTCCGCCGATTTGTTAAGTCTTCTGAGCGTCATATAATACCAATGTGCTGTGGAGACGATCATGTCGTCATTTGTAGAAACGGCAGCACAGGCCTGATAGCATCTCAAAGCATTTTCAAGATCATTCTTTAAATAATAGGCCAGCCCAAGATGATACCAAATATTGCTTTGCAGTGTACTAACAGGCGTATTAAGTTTGTTGGGTATGCCATCGGGCTCTATCTGGTCTTCAGTGCCTGCAATTAACTGAGTGGCTTTTTCAAAATCATTAATTGCCATGTCAAATTTTCTGGTGGTAATGTAACGATGACCTCTGTGCCTATACATTCTGGCGTCATCAGGATGTACTGAGATTCCTTCTGTAAATATTTTGATTGCCTCCCGATACCTTCTTAAATAAGCTGCCCTTCTACCATACCAGATAATTAATTCTGCAGAATCTTTATTGAGCCGATACCTTGCTTTGGCAGAATCGTAATTAGCCAGTGCCGATTCCGGTGGATTTACCGGACTGAAAACCGAATCGCCTGATAATGTGATATATTGAAACTTACCAACGTCTGATGCAGTTGATCCGGTGTTTTTTTCATCTGTTGGTACCTTCTTTTCTGTGGTTGTAGTGCAGGACCAAAGGATTCCCATCATCAGACAGGAGTAGCAAGCGATTTTGAGTAGGTTAGTCATCGAATAAAGATAATAGATATCTCTAAACTGATACAGAAATTGACTCGATATGTTAAATGAAGCAGATATCAGCGCGATCTGCTTCCATAAAATCGTTTCTTTTTTCGACTCGAATTTGACTTGTGTTTGTTTTGCGAGGAATTGTTTGGCTTGCTCGCATTGCTTTGCTGATTGTTAGATTTTTTAGGCGCTTTCTTCTTTTTATTGAATACCTTCTTTGGCGGAGGTGTAGTAGGAGCATTTGGGTCCGGTTCAAACCCTTCCATTATTTCGCTGGGAAGCTTTTGTTTTAAAAGTCGCTCAATTCCTCTTAAATAATCGCTTTCATCCGGAGAAACCAAAGAAAGTGCCACTCCTTTGGCACCTGCACGTCCGGTACGGCCAATTCTATGGACGTAATCTTCAGGCACATTTGGCAATTCAAAATTCACTACATGAGGTAGCAGCGGAATATCTATTCCCCTGGCAGCAATGTCAGTGGCGACCAAAACCCTGATAGATCCGTTTTTAAAGCCTTCCAGTGCTTTGGTTCTGGCATTTTGAGTTTTGTTTCCGTGAATGGCCGCAGCTGTTATTTTGTTTTTGTTGAGCTTTTCATTGAGTCGGTTAGCACCGTGCTTTGTTCTGGTAAAAATTAATACCTGGTTCCATTGACCATCGGAAATCAGTTGTATGATCAGATTAGTCTTTTTCTTTTTATCAGTTTTAATGACTTTTTGATTGATCTTATCAGCGGTGCTGTTTTGCGGAGCAGCTGACACAGAAACCGGATTGTTGAGTAATTCATTTGCCAACCTTTTGATTTCAGGAGAAAAAGTAGCGGAAAACAGTAGATTTTGTCTCTTGTTTGGTAGCAAACGTAAAATCTTTTGAATATCCCTCTGAAATCCCATGTCAAGCATTCTGTCGGCCTCATCGAGTACAAGAATTTCAACACTGCTCAGTGAAAGTAATTTTTGATTGTGCAAATCTAATAGTCGGCCGGGAGTCGCCACCAGGATGTCAATCCCACTTCTTAACCGTGCTATTTGAGGATTTTGCTTCACACCTCCGAAGATAACCGTCGATCTAAGGCTGAGAAACTCACTGTAAGCTTCTACATTTTCAAGAATTTGCGCTGCCAGCTCTCTGGTAGGTGTTAAAATAAGTGCTTTGATAGAGCGCCTCTTGGTTTGGGATGCCCCCGATAGCATTTGGAGGATTGGTAAGGTGAAACCGGCTGTTTTTCCTGTACCAGTTTGAGCAGAAGCAAGTACATCCTTCTTGTCTAATATTACGGGAATTACTTTTTCCTGAATAGGAGAGGGCTTCTGATAACCTTTTTTCTGAAGAGCTCTGAGGAGCGAATCGGATAAACCGAGTGAATCGAACGACATAAAGTATATTTTAGGAGAACGACTTGCACTGATCTGCTGAACTCCTCAATGAATTGCAAAGGTACACTTATTTCCTGATAGCCAGTCATCCAAAAAAAGACTGGCTCAATGTAGAACCAGTCCGGGGCAAATAAAGTTGGTTTTTATTCGACAATCATTCTTTTGTTAGTGAAGGAACCATCTGCTGTTTCAATTCTGACAATATAAATTCCTTTTGTAAGATGCTGGATCGAAGTAATTTGCGTTTCATGTTCCGATGCAATTTTTACGGGAACCTCATATGGATTGCCTGCAAAATCCGTTACGGACAAAGATTTGATTTTAAGCGCTGGTGATTTTATCTGAATGGTAATGCCAGACTTTGCCGGATTAGGATAAAGCTCAATCGCTGGCTCAGGATTGCGAATGTCGGTTCTTAATTCATCAACCACATCTGAAATACCTACTCCTGTCTGCTCCGCAACGTAAAACGGATAGGTTTTTAAAGCTTCCTCAGTTTGTTCAATGTATTCCGGGGTTAGTCTAAATTCGGCTGGTGCGGCCTCTTCTATGACGTAAGTTGGGGTTTCGCTTTCAGTGCTTTTATTGCTAATCTGAACCCTGAAAGCCCTTCTTTTTTCAATCCACCCGGCACAATCGTTGGTGATACCATGCTTAATGAAATACCAGGTATTGATTTGCAAGTTATTGAAAGTCGTTGGGTTGCCGAATTGAACAGTACTTCCCGGAACTATATTGTTTCCGCTAATGCTACCATTGTTGGATTGAAAAACTGCCCACCAGTGATTAACAGAAACACCATTTGGCGCTGAAGATACTTTTACAGATAAATTGCTACCACTGACCAGTAAGGTATCGAAACTAAAATCAGCAGTCCTGGGAGACCATAAAACTTCTCCACTATATGCTTTTCTATATTCAGCCCATGATGTGCAGTTTCCGTACAATCCATGCTTGATGTAGTAGTTTTTGGTTCTGCTGAGTCCCGTAAAGGTATGAGTGGTGAAATTAGGCCCGCCTGTCACATGAGTAATGTATGACCCGCCGGAAGTGCTGTTAGGCGTATTTGTCTCAAATATGCCATACCAGTGGTTTCTTGCATTGTCATTGGAGGTAACTTCAATGCTGATAGTCCCGTCTGGTGCACAATAGACATTGTCTGTAAAGCTGGCGTCTATTTTCTGTTCTACCTCCCGAATCACTATATCATCTACAGACAACTCAGCCTGGCCCTGGTTAATCGATGGACCATCATATCTGGGATAGATCCAAACTTGTGAGTAATTGCTACTTGGAGTGTAAATGGCACTTTGTGTAACCCAGCTGTTGTTGGGATAATTCGCATATCCTTTTGCTAATATACTCTCTCTTGAATTTTGAGGAGGGTTGGGGATACTAAATGAGGTGGTATCAGACAGGTTATTGATCGCTTCCAAATTAAGGACAGCTTTATTTCTGATCTGGCTTTCACCATCATCATATACTTTCACGCGAAAAGAAATCTGATAACATTTACCTGCTTGGAAATTAAAATCGTTAAAAATGCCTTCGCCGTAGGTAACGGTTGAAATTTTATATGACCACATCCATGCGAAATCTGTTTGGATTGCATCAGAGTGAAGTGATGCATCTCCATGTGAGGTTTGCCAATCTGATACACAGCCATTTGCGAATACATGTGAACTTGAAGTACAGGTGTGGTTAGAGAAATCTCCGTTCGCTTGTCCGTTTGAAATAAGCGGTAGCAGGAGTGCTAAAAACCAGACTAACCTGATAATAGTTTTAGAATACATAATATGTTTTTTAGTTGATTGTCTACTCTGTTGATGGATTTTCGACTTGCTCCCTCGTTGGATTCGAATTTAGCAGGAGCAAAAATCTAATTGGTCGGGAATGACCGGAGGATGGACTTATTTGATCAAATGACCGATTTGATCTATTGAGTGATTAATGGATTTGCCAGTGAATGTGGTCATCGTGCCGGACGGCATGGCAGCCATGAAACCTTATTTTACGAAGTGCATGTAGCTTCCATCTGGTTTGCAGGTGAGGTTCCAGAAATATTTTATCAGTGCCCGATGCATTATTCAAAAGTTGAATTAACCTCCTGGTCCTGGTTTCATCAACAGAATACAATTCCTGATTTCTCATAGGAATAAGTTTTCCGATGAATCCGTATTGCCAAAACCCTTTCCGGCGACAGATGGCTGCATAGTTGATTTCTTTCCCGATAGGACCTTCATAGAACCCATAGCCTATAAATGAAGCAGATTTATTGACAGGAACATTATCATTTTTATAATAGAAGGCAAGGTCCAGCTTTTTCCCATCTGAGTGACTTAGGTGAGGGAACAGTGGGAAGCCATCAAAAAATGGAAAATTAGCATCCAGATAGAAAATGCGACTCTCAGGATATTGCAAACTAAATTTTTTGGATACTGATTCCAGTGTTGTCTTGGTTTTAGTGCTTACATAATGCCTGTTTTGCAGACAAGTAAATACAGTATATGGAGCAATTTTACCTGTTAAAGGTAAAGGTTCCCTGTTGCCAAATTTTGCAAAGAAGGGTACTATCAGGAACACACAAATGAGATATAATAAAATTCCTGCTAAGGTTTTTTTGAGAAGTGAAAACTTCCTGAATAAAACGATCGAAATCAAGTAGATGATGCCTCCAACTTGTGTTAAAACAGTCAGAAAACCAGTCATCAATAAATGAATCATCGACCAGAAAATGGAATGAAAAATACGTTTCGATTTCAATGTGAGTTGTCGCTAATGAGCTTTTGAATTGTCAACGAAAATCTTAATTCGATATTTCAATTCCCTGTCAATACAGTTTTTTTCCTGATCATCAGAAATATGCTTTTCATCTGATCTAACTCGTCTGAAAATAGAAGGTATTTCACTTACTTTGCGCGAATTTATTGACAGAAGAGAGTACAGCTATGTTTGATTTCAAAGAAATATTATCAGTTACACTTATTTTATTTTCAGTGATAGACATTATCGGCAGCATTCCTATTATCATCGATTTGCGCAAAAAGGCCGGACATGTGCAGAGTGAAAAAGCAACTTTAGTATCTGGAGTAATTATGGTGGCATTTCTGTTAGTGGGGGAAGGGATTCTGGGTCTTTTTGGTGTGGATATCTACTCTTTTGCTATTGCCGGTGCTGTAATCATGTTTTTAATTGGAATGGAGATGATATTAGGTATTCAGATATTTCGAAATGATCCTGATGAGATGAGTAGCACTTCAATTGTGCCGTTGGCATTTCCGTTGATCGCAGGTGCCGGAACTATGACAACTCTTATCTCCCTGAAGGCGGAATATGAAACAATGAATATCTTCGTCGGCATATTCATCAACCTTTTATTCGTTTATTTAGTATTAAAGACAAGTGGATGGCTTGAAAAGAAGATTGGGAAAGGTGGATTTAATATATTGCGAAAGGTTTTTGGTATCATACTGCTATCAATAGCGATCAAATTGTTTAAAACTCACTTAGCGATATAATAATACATGATTACAATATGGACTGATGGTGCAGCTAAAGGAAACCCCGGAAATGGAGGGTACGGTACTGTTTTGCTGGCCACAGTAGATGGAAAGCAACATAGAAAAGAATTGGCAGAAGGTTACCGGATGACTACTAACAACCGGATGGAGTTGCTTGCTGTGATCAGGGGATTGCAAATGTTGAAGAAGGAGGGTAGCAAAGTAGAGATCTACTCTGATTCTAAATATGTCGTGGAGGCAGTGGAGAAAGGCTGGATTTGGAACTGGCAGAAAAAAGGATTCAAAGGCAAAAAAAATATTGATCTGTGGAAGGCTTTTATTCCCCTCTATAAGAAACATGAAGTAAAGTTTCACTGGGTAAAAGGCCATGCAGGTATTCCTGAAAATGAAAGATGTGATCAATTGGCTGTAGAAGCTGCTGAGGCGAAAGATTTGAAAGTGGATGAAGGATATGAAAAGCAGGATACTTCGCTTTTTTAAAGATCGCACAGAATGCCTAATGATTTTTTTCAATTCAAACAATTTCGGATAAACCAGGGAAATTGTGGTATGAAAGTTACCACGGAATCATGTGTTTTTGGCGCTTTGATTGAAACGGAGCAAAAGACTGATTCCCTGAAAATTTTAGATGTTGGGTCTGGTACCGGACTTCTTTCTCTGATGATGGCTCAACGGTTTAATCCCCGATTGATTTTGGGAGTTGAGTTAGATCATGATGCTTACATGGAATCTTCTGACAATGTGTTGGCAAGCCAGTGGCGGGATATCATTGAATTTGTGAATACTTCTATCCAGGAATTCAGCAGAAGCAATACTGAAAAATATGATTTAATCATCTCTAATCCCCCATTCTTTAAAAAGCACCTACGGCCTTCTGATCTTAAAAAAGCCCGGGCAATTCATGCTGATACGCTTCCCCTGGAAGATTTGGCACAGGCAATTGCCGGATTGTTATCAGAACGTGGAGAATTTCATGTGCTGCTTCCTGAGTATGAGTCCGCAATTCTTCAGGAGCTATTGAAAAAACAAAATTTATATCTGAATCGATCGATTAAGGTGTACAATACCACCCGAAGTAAATCGGTTTTTAGGATAATCAATGCTTATTCATTCCAGAAGAAGAGTCAACCAATGATCAACTTTTTCATGAGAAATGATCAAAATGAGTACACTGATGAATTCATAAAACTCCTACGACCTTTCTATCTGCAT
>JBCBHL010000155.1:0-2007 GCA_038525605.1 Bacteroidota bacterium | reverse complement strand
AACCATATTTTCAGAACCAATTATAAATGGTGTGCGCTGATGGAACTCTGTAGGCTGCAGGTCTAAAATTCTGGTCTGGCCGTCAGTTGCCTTTCCTCCGGCTTGTTCCACAATGAATGCAAGTGCGTTGCATTCGTATAGCAACCTGAGTTTGCCGTTGGGAGCTTTCGTGGTACTTGGATACAGATAAACGCCTCCTTTTAGCAGGTTTCTATGAAAATCAGCAACTAATGAGCCGATGTATCGGGCCGTATATTCCTCTTCTTTACAATGAGTTATATAATCTCGTATTTCCTGGTCAAAGTGCTTCCATGAACCTTCATTGATGGAATAGATTTTCCCGTTTGCAGGAGTTTTCATATCGGTATGAGATAGTACAAATTCTCCCAACGATGGCTCGAGAGTAAATCCATTCACGCCATTTCCTGTGGTGTAGACCAGCATAGTAGAAGAACCATAAAGGACATAGCCTGCTGCTATTTGCTCCTTTCCTTTTTGGAGGATGTCTTCCACCTGCACAGGGCCTCCACCAGGGGATATTCTTCTGTATATAGAGAAGATAGTACCAATCGAAACATTTACATCAATATTGGAAGATCCATCCAACGGGTCGATGGCGACAATGTACCTGCTTTCCGGATTTAAGTTTACAATTTCTTCGTCTTCTTCAGATACGACAGCACAAGTCTGGCCTCCATTTTTAAGCGCTCTGATGAATCTGATATTGGCAATTACATCCAGCTTTTGCTGATCTTCACCCTGAACATTTTTCGAACCAAATCCCCCGGTGATATCCAGCAACCCGGATTTATTCACTTCTCTGTTCACAATCTTACTGGCAAGCGCAATATCTCTTAAAAGTTGTGACAGTTCACCGGTAGCATACGGAAAATCATCCTGCTTTCTTTTAATGAATCTGTCAAGAGTTGTACCAATCGGGAGTCCTAAACTATTTTTATCCATAGTAATATTGAAAAATGCTATTGAAATACGAAATTATGATATTTCAAACGTTTTCATAACTAAATTGCACAAAATTTTATTTGATATATGAAGGTTTTTAAATTCGGTGGTGCTTCTGTTAAAGATGCGGTGGGTGTGAGAAATCTGGGTAAAATTATTGGTCAAAAACTGGAAAATGGTGATGTTGTAGTAGTATCAGCGATGGGAAAGACTACTTCCATGTTAGAATCACTGGCTTATGACGTGTTGACAGACAGCCCTGATGCATTGGATCAGCTTACCGATATTAGAGAATTTCATTTTTTGTTGATCAAGGAATTATTCGAAGATCAGCAGAGCGGAGCACACGTATTTGAAAGGATCACTGAGTTATTTAGTAAAATTGAATATGATCTAAATCACGAATCGAGGAAAATCAGGAAAGCTTTTATTGACAGAATTCTCTCCTACGGAGAAATCATTTCTACGGCTATCGTTGCGGAATACGCTAAAGTAACTGGTGTTGGTGTTGTATGGAAGGACATCAGAAAGTTCATCAGGAGTGACGATAATTTCGGTGCAGCAAGGGTAGATTGGGTAACAACGAACGCAAACTTACAGAATGGTCTACCTGAGGATGACTTCATCGTTGTGACACAAGGTTACATTGCAAGCACGGCTGGAGGTAAAACTACAACGTTAGGGAAGGAGGGATCAGATTTTTCGGCAGCTATTATTGCAAGAGCCTGTAATGCCTCGGATGTTACCTTTTGGAAGGATGTTCCGGGTGTCTTCAATGCAGATCCTAAAAAGGAATCAGATGCTCACCTATTCAGCGATTTGTCTTATCGGCAGGTGGTGGAAATGACTTATTACGGTGCTAAAATCATTCATCCAAAAACAATGAGACCATTGGCAGTGGCCGATATTCCGTTATTTGTACGTTCTTTTCTGGATCCTTCGCTACCAGGAACCAAAATTGTGAATGAAGCTGATGATGATGACATTTCACAGGTAATCTTTAAAGAAAATCAGGTATTGGTTTCATTTAAAATCATCAATCTG
>JBCBHL010000154.1:0-15959 GCA_038525605.1 Bacteroidota bacterium | reverse complement strand
TTAATTCTACTATTCAGAGTGATACCACACTTGGAGCAACGAGGAGAGATGCCCTTGAGTACTTTGCTTACGTGGAGGATGATTATAAAGTGAATGAAAAGTTGAAAGTGAACATGGGGCTTCACTACTCAGGTTTTAATGTGGATCGCACATCCTATCATTCTTTACAGCCTCGCCTATCCGGCAGATATCTGCTCTCTTCGGGGTTTTCAGCGAAAGCTTCCTATGTGAGAATGGCTCAGTTTATTCACCTGCTGACTAACAGCGGGGTCGGGTTACCTACGGATTTATGGGTTCCTTCAACCGGGCAAATTAAACCTCAGACAGCAGAGCAGGTTGCCATTGGTTTAGCCAGGAATTATGATAATGGTATTGAAATAAGTCTGGAGGTTTATGATAAAAAAATGGATAATCTGATCGCATATAAGGAAGGAGCTTCTTATTTGTCACTGGATAACAGTTGGGAAGATAGAATCACGATTGGCCAGGGAAGGAGCAGAGGAATAGAGCTGTTTGTTGGTAAAAAGAAAGGTAAACTAACGGGATGGGTTGGTTATACCTTGTCAAAAACAACTCGCCAGTTTGATGAACTCAATGAAGGTAAGGAATTTCCCTACAGATACGATAGGCGTCACGATGTGTCGATTGCTTCTGTTTATCAGATCAAAAAAGGAGTAGAAATTTCCGGTGCCTGGGTGTATGGTACTGGCAATGCCATTACCTTGCCCATTGGTCGATATCTAGGAACTTCGCCTAACGCCGGTGGGTTTTCAGGCAGTGAGGTCCAGATTTACGACGGTAGAAACGGATTTAGAACAAGAGCCTATCACAGGCTCGACCTAAGTATTAGCTGGACAAAAGACAAAGGAAAAAAGGGTACCCGAACCTGGTCTTTGGGGGCTTATAATACCTACAGCAGAGCCAATCCGTTTTTTGTCAATGTCAGTTATGACCGACGCGGGAATAAGAAGTTTATTCAATACAGTTTATTTCCATTTATTCCATCAGTTAGATATAGTTTCAAATTTTAAACAGACATGACCATGAATTTCAAAGCATATATAATCGTTCTATCAATTGTTTTTTTTCTGGCATCCTGTGAGACTGTTGTCGATATTGATGTGCCGCAGGAGCCGCCTTCGCTGGTTGTGAACGGATATTTAAATACAGACAGTTCGAACATCAGTTTTCATTTATCAAAAACCGACTTCATATTAAGCGAATCTAGCTTTGAATCTATATTAGGAGCGGATGTTACTTTAAAAGAGAATGGTGTAGAAGTGGGTAGTTTCAGGGAAACTGGCATTGGGGTTTATACCAGTGACGTAGCTCCGGGAAAGGGCAATACTTACGAGTTAACAGTTGCAAAAGAAGGTTTTAATACTGTTTCGGCGATCGGTAGCATTCCTGATCAAACAATTGACATCATTGATGTCTCTGTTGAAGAAGTTGACAGAAACGGTTATTTGGAAAACCTTGTGAAAGTGAAGATTAAAGATCCAGGGGGTGTTGCGAACTTTTATGAAGTTGGCATTTTTAGGTATGAACCAGTGTATGATTTTGAGACTGGTGAGTTGAATGAAGAAGATAGTGTGATAAACTTTGTTTATTTAGAACTGGAAGGGACAGAGTTTGAAGACTCGCCAGAAAAGTTTGGCAATACTGTTCTAGTCGATGATTTGTTTTTCAATGGATTGGAATATGAATTCAATTTACTGGTTAGTAGCTACTATTTTACGGGTGACCCGTTTTTTGATGATGATGACGAGGATGAAAGGGTCTTTTACGTTACGGTGAGAAATACTTCCGAAGATTACTACGAGTACGTGAGATCTGTGAAAATTCAGTATTGGAATGATGGTGATCCATTTGCAGAACCCGTGATTGTTGAAGGAAATATCAACAATGGTTTTGGAATTTTTGCAGGATTTAACTCCAGCGTTCTGGAAATTGACCTTGAAAATTAATCGAAATTCGGAAGGGTCTTTTATTTTTAGACTCTTCCGATTTTAGATCTAATCTTTTCAGTGAAGGTGCCTCTCAATTTCTGATACCTACCATTCCCTTAGTCGGATAATCTGCCCATTGATTTTACCCTGGATACACATGACATAACCATTGACTACCTTATTCATTGGGACAGGCGTATGTCCTGGAAAGTAGTCTTCATATTTTTCTAGTGAATCTTCTACTAAATCCGAACAGACTACATTGATTCTCTTGCCTTCTGTCAATTCCAGTGCAGCGGCTTTCGCAAAACTATGAATAGCGCCATTGACCATAGCAGCACTAGTGGTCATTTCTACTGGAAAATCACCTAAAATACCAGTTGTAAGGGTAATAGAACCTCCTGGATTCAGGTAATCCTTACCGATACGGGTAACGTTCACCTGACCCATCATTTTACTTCTGATTCCTATGTAGTAATCTTCTTCGGTTAACTCATCAAATGGAGCCCATTTTGCTTCACCTGCAATACAAACAATGCTGTCCAGCTTTCCGGTTTTTTCATACATTTTCCTGATTTCATCAGAATTGGCAATGTCTATCTGGATATCGCCGGAGGTTTTTCCTGCTACTATCAACTCATGTTTTTCAGATAATTTTTCAACCACCTTCTTGCCAATTGTGCCATTGCCTCCAATAATCAGTATTTTCATTGAATTAGACTTTTTATGTTGGAACAAGATCGTAACTTATTCTGAATTTTGTACCGCAGAAGCTAAAATTGTAATCATCGGTTTAAGATAAAATTTGGAGAATGATGTTTTCACAATCACTGAGCAGTCATATTTGAATCACTCTCACAATTGCCAGATCGTCGGTGACTGTAAGGTCTTTGTCAAGTTGAAGTATTCGCATTTTACGCTCCAGCATATTTGAGTTGTCGGAATATTCGTCATCTTCCAGCAAATAGTGGATTATCGGATCATTTTCAACCACTTTTTTCTTTTTGGAGTTATTCTGAAAAGTAAAAATACCATCAGTACTGATAGATAGATTCTTAAAATGATCAACCTCCAGTTTTTGCTGTTGGCTTTCAAAGAAATCTTCAAAGTCTTCAGAGAGATGATAACCAAGGTAATCAGGAATGTTGTTTTGTTCATACTCCTTTAATATTCCGTCAATGCTAATCAGACCATCACCGATTGTAATGAATTTTGCCGATTTTGTTTTTTGATTGACCAGACCTAAAATAAGAGTAGATAGCATTTCTTCCTTCTCCAGTCCAAGCAGGTTTTTAGTTTTGATGGCCTCCTCCATCAATTCTTTCATGATGATTTTGATACTGACAGGCTTTTCTAAATCAGTTTCAATAAAATCCAGATAATACCACTTTTTTGCAATTTTTCGTAGAATCTTACCGTATAATGCGGAAGCAAAAAATGATTCTTTTCCCATCGTACATCCGTCCAGTACTGCAATGAGTATTTCATCTTTCGAGATGGGCTCAACGACTAAAAAATCTTCGCAATAATTCGTGTGGAATTCTCCTCTTTGGAGCAATGAATAAATTTGCATGTACAGCAAAAATAGTCAAACCACCATTCAGTGATTAGAACAGGTGGATTGACCAATTGATTTTTATTGAATGGATCTTATTAATCTCATTTCATTGGGATAAATGATTGGTTGTCCGGATTCTGTTGCATAACCCGGTATCGTGTCGTACTTAAAAAGTACCAGGTTAAAAGCATCTTCATATAGAATATCCCACTTTTTAGTCTCGCCATCTACAGTCATTTCTAAAGAAGAGGTCGCATTTTGACCATAAATCGATACATTCTGCAGATTGTATGAGTCTCCTATTGTCATTCTTTGCTGAAATTGGGGACTAGCTGGCTCCAAAATCAATGTGTCCGACATAAAGCTGCCATTATCGTCAAGAAACAAGTATAGGTCTTCGTCATTATCAATTAATAATGAGTCAACATATTGTTCATTGAGTTTCCAGTTAACATTCTTTAGGTGTTTCATCGTTTGGCCTGACAGTGTAATGGAAAAGGCGAACAGAAAAAGTCCGGTTGCCAATATTTTAATAGTCTTCATAGTTTATTCGATGATTAATTTTTTGACAATAGTTTTATTTTGAAAAGTTAGCCTGACAAAACAAACACCTTTTTGTGTTTGGGAAGGGATTTTTATTGTTGTTCGATTTGTGCCAGCAATAATCGACTGTTTCATTAACAATTTGCCGTTAAGGTCAATTATTTCCACTGCGACATTTTCTTTAACTGGAGAGAATGATATATTCACCTCATCAACGGCCGGATTGGGATAAACATACACTCTGGAATCTTCAGTTATTGGCGCTTTAAAAACTTCTTTGTTTGAAGCTTCAGCTTTTCTGTCTTTGAGATAGTCACCTAAAGGAACATAACCGGATTTTTGGTTTTCTGTGTTTTGTGGCGTCTTTTCATTAGCAATTGATGCCTCGTTCTCTGTTGAAGATCTGCCCCTTGTAGGTGGGAATAAGGCGAAATGATCATGCCTTTGAAAGTCTCCATACTGATCTAATATATCACCACAGGCATTTCTGGGACCACCCAACAGCCTCAGGGAATTGCTTGTTGCTTTGAAATGAAAACCATCTCCAAGTCTAATATCTCCCAAAACTTCTGTGTCCTGGTTAAGGGTTAAACCAGACGTCATATTGACTTCATTGTAGGCGTAAATATTTGAATTAATATTGGCAGGTTGATCGAAGTTTAGGGGAAAGGCGCCTGGTGTCATATTCGGGAGGTCCCCAACTAACTCAGGATTGTGCTCACCATAATACAATATGTATAAATTGTACAGTAGCATGTAATCCAGGCCATTCATTTTGCTTGGTCTGTCTCCTAAGAATCTCTGACTGGCTTTCACCCATCTGTTATCTGATCTCCAGCCATTGACTCCTTCGTAGTACGGATGTCCGGGTTCAAGATTGGAAGGACGCCACATTAGTCCATAGCAAGGGGCATCTTTTAGTTTATCATCCATATTTTCAGGATCACCTACCGATCCGTTTTTATCTCGCAGAAAATTCCAGAGCAGGAAGTAAATGTCCATATCAACGAAAGTCTTCGTGACGGGCCCTATCGAAATAGTTCTCTGCTGAAGTTTTTTTAAAAAACTTTCAGTAGGCCTTGGGTCTCCCAGCGCTGTACCGATACCCATATGTGCAATGGTGTAGGTTGAAAGAAGAGCAACAGATTTTCTGAGAAATGCTAATCGTGATTTAAAGTCCGCGATGGCAAATGGTGTCAATTCGTCTATAAACTCTCTGCTGCTGTATCGATCGCTCAAATAACCAACTGCCTTTGCGGTAATCCATGCATGCCCACCTCTGAAAACACTTTTGAAGTCTGTAGCATCACCATTTTCATTTTTCACTTTCCATTTTCTGTCCTCTAAGTATTTAGCAGTGGTTTCAGCATAATTCATGACAGAATTTTTAAACTGAAATCCATTGTATGTATCATTTCCAACGCATTTTTTAATAAGCGTAAAGCCTAGTAGCAGGGAGTGAAATTGTTCAGGAGTAATCGTTTTTACTTCGCCTACCGGCTTATCCTGAAATTCCAGATAATCTGTTTGGGTGACGTATCTGCCGCTGCTATTTTTATACTTTTCAAAAACAGGATTTTCGTCATAGATATCTGAGGTGACATCATCACGGATGAAAAAGCCATTTTGCAAGCTTTCTACTGAGCCATTAAACAAATTATTGGAATAAGCGTCCAGCCTTTCGTAAGCTTTACAGGCATAGAATAATTCCTCCAATGTGTGAGAAGTATCATGTCTGGCATCCTTTAGGATTTTGTATTCCGTAGCAAGGACGCCAATGTAAAATCCGAGATCAATGGTGGCATCCGACCATTTTATTTCTCCCTGATGATTCGCATTGGCATTATGTGCGGGAATGGAATGACCATAGCGACCTCCAAACCCTGTGGCTCTGTCCATAGGGGCTTGTGTTTCCGAAAGTCCCATGATTAGAAACTCAGTTCTTAGCCTGTGTCTATAAAACCAATACTTGGCATATTCCTGTTCGCGAATTTGTGCCTGAGTTTTTCCGATAAGGAACAGGTCAAGGATTACAACTAAGACCAGACAGATGGTTGTTTTATTAAATATCATTATTCTAAAAGTTTAAATTTGTGGATATCCGACAAATAGGTTGAATATTCTTGTTTTACAGATCATCTTTCACCAATCTGAGTTCCACGGGAAAAATATATGGAATGCCTGACTCTATCGAAGAGGCAGGAATTGTATCATATTTAAAAAGTATTAATGTATTGATATCTTCATGGAGGATATCCCACAGGGTGGTCTCATCACTTTCTACCAACTCCAAAGTATTGGTTGTTGAACTTAAATAGGTGGGAGAGCTTAAGACCGCATAAGTATCATTTGATACAGACCTCTGTGCAAACGTAGGGGAACCGGGGACTAATCTTTCATCGTCGGATAACAGTGTGCCTGTTTTTGAAAACCGGAGATATACCGGTTCATTTTCAACTAAAACAGAGTCAGCGTAGATTTCGACCACCTTCCAGTTATGTTCTTCAATACTGGTCAGAGTTTGACTGAATACCTGATTTTGCAGAGCAAGAAGGCCTGATAAAAATATTGTTAGATATATTGCTTTCATAACTATTCGATGATTATTTTTTTGATGGTAACCTGTTGATTTGTAGTGATTTTCACCATGACCACACTGCCCTTAGAAATGTTGTTGATGTTCATAGTTATCGAAGAAGTCCCTTCAGGATATTCAGCACTTTGGACCACTTGTCCACTGAGCGTGATCAATTCTACGGTAGATTGATATTTGCTGTCAGGTAAAACAATATTAATAAAATCTCTTGCGGGGTTTGGGTAGATATATATACCCGACTCTTCCTCGTCATCAGAATGATTAGTAGAGCGTACATTCAGTTGGCTGTTTTCTTCCAGAAATTGTCCAATCGGCTTATAGTTTTTCTTTCTTTTGAATGATTCGTCTGCGTTTTCATTAGATTCTTGTTCATCATGAGCAGCAAGTATCAAAGAGCTTTCCTGTCTTTGTCCTGAATTAGGGAAGATGGTCTCATCATCCATATATTTGAGATCACCGTATTCGTCCAATACATCACCGCATGCATTTCTGGGTCCCCCAATTAGTCTTAAGCTGTGAACCCCAGCTTTAAAATGAAAGCCCTCGGACAATACAGCAGACTTACTGAGTATTTCGATATTGCTTGTAACAGACAATTCTGATGACATTGTAAAATCATTAAATGCATATAAATCGTGACTCATCACAGTAGGGTCATTAATTGTTATGGAAAAACCACCTGGTTTCATGTAAGGCAGATTTCCCACTTTTATTGGTACTCTGTCTTTATAATAAAGTATGAATACGTTATAGGCGAGCATGTAATCAAGTCCATGTGTAACGTTGCTGTCTGTTCCGTTTCCATTCCTGTTGAAGCCCCTGAACCACTTGTTGCTGGCTCTCCAGCCCTCTTCTCCTTCGTAGTACGGATGAGATTCGTCCATGCCAAAAGGTCTGTACATGGTGCCGTAGCAGGGAGCGTTAATCAATTGCTGCTCTATATTGTGTGAATCAGTGAGGTCTGCACTGATATCTCTTAGGAAGTTCCAGATCAGGTAGTATATGTCATAATCGGGGTTTTTTCCAATTCCGAAAGGCCTTGGACCTGATTTCCTAACTGCTTTCAGAAAATCTTCAGTATCTATTCCTGAATGATTACTTCCCGCATCACCAACTGCAAAGCCGGCTGCCATATGAGCTATAGTAAAATCTTTGAGTAAAGGGAATATATCTGTTTGTAATCCTATCATAAATTTTATTCTCGCTCTTGCCAAAGGAGATATCTCATTTAAAAAATCTCTTGAATTGTGAGAATCGCTGAGGTATCCAACAGCTTTAGCCGTTACCCATGCATGTCCTTCTTTTCTGAACACTCTACCGAATTTGTTTTCGTCTCTGTTTTCATCTCTAACTACCCAATTGCGGTCTTCCAGGTAATTGGCTGTCTCTACCGCATATTCAATCACTTTGTTTCTGAAGTTAAAACCATTGTAAGTGGTGTTTCCGAGGCATTTTTTCACAAAAGCAAAACCGAGTAATAAAGAGTGTAACTGATCCGGCGTGATTGTCTTCACATTTTTGGGATTGTTCTCATATGTGTTGGTGTAATCGGATGTGTAGTTATAATTTCCGTTTTCGTCTTTGTACTTGTCGAAGACGGGATTGTTAGGAAATATGTCTTCATGTACATCATCTCTTACAAAATAGCCGTCATCTCGACAATTCTCTGAACCAGCAATTCTGTTATAGGAGAAATTATCGAGCCTTTCATAGGCTTTAAGTGCCATATACAGCTCATTGAGTGTATTTTCTGTGTCATGCCCTCCTTCATCAAGAAGTTGATACTCAGTGGCTAAAACGGCTATATAAAAGCCCAGATCAATTGTTCCGTCCGCCCATTTGATATTCTTTGCTCTTGTATAAATCTGATGTGCAGGAATACTGTAGCCTAGATTTCCACCGTATTCGGCACCTCTTCCGTCGCTACATTCAGGGCCTTCTCCCAGCACCATGAACTCTGTTCTCAGGCGATGGCGATAGTACCAGTATTTAGCGTATTCCTGTTCGCCCAGTTGAGCATATGTGGCGAAATCACCGATCAATAAACAAAAGAATATGGCGATCAGTGTGGTTTTTTTGTAGAATTGTTTAATCATAAGTGTTTAGTTAAAAAATGGTTGTAAAAGTCTTGTGTTTCGTGGTTCAATAGAACCTATAATTAGGTTTTAAATCCGTAGATTCCAGCCTGTAGATTTACCATCGTTAGGCACTGTTTTACAGTCATGGACAAATTCCTGATCAGGGTCGTCATAATTTTCAAACTTGATTTCTGCTTGCTTGAATTCTTTAATATTGATGACCGATCAACAACTTTTAATCATCAAAAAAATCACATTCCAATGTGACGTTTTTCGGGAAATAAATAAGAAATCAGGGGGTCATTTTCGTTATATGCTTATTCATAGATAGTTATCATTTTAATTAAAAATTTATTTAGACTTAGATGTTTTCAAATTCAGATTGCTCTGATATTTATGTATGTAATTTAATGAAAATTCCTTTGATTATTACTTTTTTACAGGATAAGATTAGAGATATTTTTTTAAGCATCTCATAATCAGGCGTTTGAAAAATAATTTTTAAAGTCTTTTGGATTTTCCGAAAAAATAGGTTCATCTTTGTTTGGTCATTAGATGTGAGTAACATGCTGATGATAAATAACTAAATGTTCAAATTAAATTTCTTAAAATCATGAATTCTTTGAAAAATCATGTCCAGTTAATTGGCAGATTAGGAAACAATCCTGAGATCATAACTTTTGATAGTGGAAAACGGAAAGCTACGTTTTCATTGGCGACTAATGACGCTTATAAAAATGCGGAAGGCGACAAAGTGGAGCAAACTCATTGGCACAATGTGGTCGCCTGGGGCAAAAAGGTAGATGTGATCGAACAATATCTGGCCAAAGGCAGTGAGGTAGCTGTAACTGGTAAGCTCATTTATCGAAACTTTGAGGTAGAAGGTGAGAAAAAATATATCACTGAAATCAGCCTGAAAGAAATGTTGATGATGGGAGGTAAGCGGAATTAATTTACTGCTTACCAAAAGTGAGTCCTGGTTTACAATCAGGACTCTGACTAACATGCAGCTATTTTCGATTGGATTACTGTAAATGCTTAATTCAAGACAATAGAGGCATTGAATTTAAAAACCAGGTTGTTTGAAAAGCTATCGAAGGAGTTTGGTCCGTATCGATAATATACACCCAGACCAAATCCGCTAAAATTACTGACAAGGAGGTTTGTAACTGAAAGTCCGGATTCGATGAAACCATCATCCAGGGTTTTGAAATCAAAATTTTGATGCCTCTCAGGGTTTTCGAGGCTACCCCAACCCATATTATGCTTCAAATTGAAAGTAGGTTTTGAATACTTTTTGTGGATGGTGAATCTTCCCAGGTAGATATCAGAAAAGACTCCATAAAATTCATCTGCCAGAAATTCATTAAATCTCATTGTTTGAAATCCGTTTTGGGTTTCCAGTCCAAAGCTTTCATAATACGTTCCGAACCCGTTAAAAAGAACTGGATATGGTGCGTCACCAAAAACTTTTACACCCATGAGTGAAAATTTTAAAGAGCCGAATTTTTTGAACTTGCTGCTTTTGTACATTTTAAAGGCAACTTTTGAGTAGTTAAATTCTCCATCAAGGAAATTAGACCCTCGACTGTAATTGAACCAGAAAACGGGTTGGTGATCGTAAACTGGGATTTTCTGAAAGAATGACTCAATGTATTGCAGGTTTGGCGCGTATCGGAATTTGATACTGGCCTCCGAGAGATTGAAAAGGGTGTTGGTATTTCCTTCGTTAAGATATTGGTAGCCGGAAGTTGTTTGAGTATTCATCACACTGGCTGATATCTCCGTATCAAGAAATTTTAGCCAGTAAAATCGGACTCCGGCGGTTGATTTTTCAACGATGTCCATATTGTTGATCAGAATTTTTCTGTCTCTTAAAGCAGAGAATGAATTATCTTCCTGGTAGAAGTTCAGGCCTCCCGATTCTGTTACATCTTTGGAGTATGCGGCGAAAATCTTCAAGTCATTGCCACTGGTCGGACTGATTACCACATCGCCTCCATATTTCCAGTCTTCGTCCCGGAAACCATAACCAAAATACCCTCCAAAGCTGATGTATTCAGAGAAATCTTTATTGGTATGTAAGCCGGCCCCCAATCTGATACCTTCATACCTGTTGAAGTTGATAATCCTGTTTAAATCCAGGCCTACTTTACCGATTTTAACCTGTCCGCTTGCCAGGGTATTGACCGCTGTCAGTATTCTGTCGAAATTGTTTGCCTGCCCCAGACTATCAATTTTCTGATAAGTTTTGATTTCTTTAGGTGTCAGTTTGGAAAGTCTGTTGTTCTCCCAAAACAATGAATCTTTTTTATTGGCATCCTGGTCAAATGACAAAACGACTCTGCCAACCTCTTTTTTGGTGACTTCTGTTTCAAAATCAATCTTATCAAGATAAGTTCTGCCAATGCCTTCAAGGGTTTCTCCTGTAGTCGCTTTAATCATAAAATTTGTATTGAGCTGTTTTGGAAACCATTGGTCTTTGATCAACTCGTATTTCTGCTGAATCTGAAAAGCTAACTCAGTACCATCGGCGATAGAATCTACGTAGTTTTCGGAGCGTGCGATCACATTTTCCAATGCCCATTGATTTTCTGTAATGTGCAGAAATCCGTTGAGTTGATTTTTACTTTTACTCTTTGTTTCAAAAAGTATCACATAGATTTTTCCGTGATCAGTCAGGATGGAGTCTTCCAGATAATAATTGTATTTTTTTAATCCTGGTTTTCCCAGTGGGTTAGTGAATTGGGAGCCGAGTAAAAGTATGTAATCATCGTAAAAAGCAAAAGGCTGTATGCCATTTGCCAGGGTTGTGAAGGTTGGGTTTTTGAATCCTGAAACTCTGTTGGCGATCACATTCTCTTTATACTTTCCGGGCTTTAAATACACTTTTTCGGTGACCGACTCCATTAAGAACAGGTTCGTTTCTCTTAGAAATTGGGCTTCTTTTGAGGTGTTTTCTGCTACTGGATTGGAGGCAAGAGTAAACTTATTATACGTTTCCAGGGTGAAGTAGGGAAGTTCTTCAGGGTTGTTAGACTTTTTATTGGCGATGGCTTTTTTAACGATTGGAATAGCCGGATTTTCTCCTTCTAAGATGATTACTTCCTTCAATACTTCGCTGGATGATTTCAGGTAGATTTCAACAAAACTTTTTCCATTTAATTGGATAGTCTGGTCTTCATATCCAACATAGCTCACAGTAAGAGTCTTGACATTTTGTGTAGGAATTCTAAATTCCCCATCAATGTCAGTGAGTGTTCCCTGCTGTGTGTTGTTAATAATCACGTGAGCAAAAGCCAGAGGTTCCTGACTTTGGATGTCATAGACAATACCTGAAACCTGAGCAGAAAGCTCAGACGTACAGATGAATAGGATCATGCAAATGATTATTTTTCTCATCAGAAGCGTGTTTTGTTGAACTGTTTTTAGGTTGGTAGGTTATAAAGTGTGATTTATTACAAAACAAGTTCGATTTTATCCTTGGGAAGCACGTTAAGTCAATTTTGAACATTTGAAAGTGCTATTTTAGCTGTAGTTTTACCAATAAAGAAATATTGAAATAATGGATGTAAACCTTCTTAAAAAAATATGCAAATTACCGGGTGCTCCGGGATTTGAAAAACCAATCCGAGATTTTGTGATTGAAACTGTTACGCCCCTTGTCGACGAGGTAGAAGTCGATAACATGGGCAATGTCTTTGCAATCAAACGTGGAAAGTCTTCTGAGAAGCGAGTGATGGTTGCTGCTCATATGGATGAAATAGGATTTATTGTTACGCATATCGACGATAACGGATTTGTGAGATTCCACACATTGGGAGGATTTGATCCAAAAACACTTACGGCACAACGCGTCATTATTCACGGTAAAGAGCCAGTAATCGGAGTGATGGGGAGCAAGCCCATACACGTGATGACCGCAGAAGAACAAAACAAAATTCCTAAGACTACTGACTATTTCGTTGATTTAGGAATGGACAAGGAGTCGGTTGAAAAACTGGTGAAGGTAGGAGATCCAATCACAAGGGAAAGGGATTTGATTGAGATGGGAGATTGCGTGAATTCTAAGTCTTTGGATAACCGGATTTCTGTTTACGTGTTGATAGAAGCACTAAGACAATTGAAAGAAGTGCCTTATGATATATACGGCGTGTTTACAGTTCAGGAAGAGGTGGGAGTGAGAGGTGCCATCGTATCTGCACACCAGATAAATCCTGATTTTGGTATTGCACTCGATACTACTATTGCATTCGATTTGCCAGGAGCTCAACCTCATGAGAAAATTACTGCATTGGGCAAAGGGACGGCTATTAAAATAATGGATGCTATGACCATTGCGGATTACCGAATGGTGAATTATTTAAAAGAACTCGCAGATAAGAACAAAATCACCTGGCAGCCAGAGATTTTAACAGCAGGGGGAACTGATACTGCAGGAGTCCAGAGAAATGGAAAAAGTGGTTCTATAGCTGGTGCAATATCGATACCCACCAGGCATCTTCATCAGGTCATTGAGATGGTTCATAAGAAAGATGTTGATGACAGTGTTACTTTGCTGGCATTAGCTTTGGAAGGAATTGATGGTTATGACTGGAGTCACTGACAAATAACAGTGGGAGATAAAACAAAAAAGGGGCTAATTAGCCCCTTTTTTGTTGTGTTATATTTTTTATCTAATGTTCATTGCTGTCGCTTTCGGCATTTTGATGATCCGCATGCGCATAGGAATGAAGTGTTTTCTCAGTATGTGCCAATAGTAATGCAGAAAATATGAATACCATGTGAATAACAATTTCAATGATGATACTATCCAAACCTTCTACTTCAAATGTACTTCCGGATACACCAGTAACGGCTTCTCTATCAGTTTTAAACTGAATAAATGTCTTCAGTAGCTGAACCCCGGAGATAGAGGCCAGGGATGTTGCTAATTTAATCTTTAATTGACCTGCATCAAGGCCTTCAAGCCATAGTGGTTTGTCTTCATGCATGTCCACATCAATCCGGCTGGTAAAAATAGAATAACCACCAATGGTGACCATCACAACGAGGTTCATCACCATGGAAATATCAACCAGACCCAGAATTTTAAGCATCATTTGAAGCTCAGGCAAATCAAGCATTTTGGATGCGACGTACCACAATTCCTGGAAGAATTTATATAAGTACAATATTGCACCAATTACTAAACCACCATAAAGCGGTGCCTGTACCCATCTACTCCAGAATATGAAGCCTTCAAAAAATTCTTCAAGACTTTTTAAACCTGATTTCTGTGCCATGTTTTAAAATTTGATTTACGACTCGAAAATACAATAAAATTGAAAAAACCACACCTCCGTTCCTGTATTTTATGCCAGCTTTCGATGAAGTGTCGGAATTTTACGAAGACAACTGGTTTATTTCTGATGTTTTTGCCATTTATATAAGAAAAACAGGCTGCTACTCCTGTGAAATCAGGTAGGTGAGAGAATAATAGATGTAATTTTTTCAGTATTGAGTATCATTTTTTTGATGAAGTGAATTGAATACGTTTTCATTTAGTTTCATTTTCAATAAAATGTAAATTTTAATGTATTTGATCTAATTATTTGATCATTTCTTTGAAATATATTTAATAATATTTCAAATTTGCATTGTAATTCATAATTTAAAAATTGAATGTTATGAAAAAGATGATCAAATTATTTGTGGCTTTTATAATGGTTATTAATGCCACCATGTTAGCGAATGCAAGTGACCTTGGTAAAGAGGGTGTTGTATTGAAAGTGATTCAAAGAAATAACGACATATACAACATAATTTACCAAAGTAAAGAACAGCAACAGGTATCTATCCAGTTTCTGGACAAGGATAATAAAGTCCTCTACACGGAACAAATTTCAGATTCGAAAGAGTTTGTAAAATCTCTGGATTTATCTGATTTACCTGCTGGGACTTATTTTGTGGAGTTGATATCATCTACTGATACACTTTCTGAGGAGATCAGGATTTTAACGGCAGCTCAACAATATGGGAATCAGGTAGCTGTAAGATCTGTTGGCGATGATCAGTTTCTGCTGGCCATTGATGAGAAGACAGAAAAGGCCTTTGATTTGTATATCAAAGATGCACAGGGAGAGTATTTACATCAGGGAAAAGTAAGCTCTTCGGAAAATAAGGTTTATGACCTTAAAAACTTAAAAGGTTCTGAAGCTACGTTTCTGATTTATGATGGTCAGGAAATCGTAAAGGAGCAACAGGTAAAGATTTAAGAATTAGAAAAAGGTTTAGATAGATTCCGGGCAGGTGGTCTGCTCAGGACGGAATGTAAAAGCTTTTCTGACATGGAGTTGGGAAGGCTTTTATTTTTTACGATATAGTGATTGTAATATTCTAAACCTTTTCATAGATTTGCCATCCTTTTGAGATGTTAAGTCTCAGTAATGCCCAGGTGGCGGAACTGGTAGACGCGTTGGTCTCAAACACCAATGGCTTAGGCCGTGCCGGTTCGATTCCGGCCCTGGGTACATTAACAGTTTAGAGAGTGAGTTGCGAGGGTGACTTGCTCTTTTTTATTTTAGAGAGATTTGACCGGAGTAGAAGCGTGTTCCGACGCTGGTCAGGAATTCCGGCCCTGGGTACATTAAACAGCGTGAGAAGTGAGTATTAAATGCAGAGATATTTATTTTTCACGCTGTTTCTCTTTACTCGCCCTCTAACTCACAACTATTGGATCTATCCAGATTTCTGTGGAGCAACTGTTTTAAGTCCTATTTTCATAACTGACGATTGTAAAGTAAAATACCTTTGAAGTACCCATTTGCTTCAGCCTTCATTTTTGTCATGATACAAAAACGAACAGCGTCGGCTGCCGACAAAAAGATCTAGCCAAAACAATCACCTCTGCCGGGTGTTTTGGCTGGCCAGCCCTCCTGCACGTAGAAAATGTGACCACTAGTAATTTGCGATTGGATTAGTTTTGAACAAAAAATAATTAATTTAATTTAAAATGTTGTTTCAACCTTAGCTAAGTACAATATCTCCACAGCTTTTTTGCTTGATCACAACTATTCTTATTTTAAATTCAATTTTATATCCACTCTCTGAAAGTTCATTATTCCTGTAGGTAAAGATACATTAACAGTTTAGATAGTGGGTCTTGAGTTAAGAGGCAAAACATTTCTTGCTGTTTTTTATCTCCAGACTCTTGTTCTAACCGCGCTGCGTCGGCTCAAACTAATTAACTCTTA
>JBCBHL010000153.1:0-15968 GCA_038525605.1 Bacteroidota bacterium | reverse complement strand
CGAATCTGTTACCTGATCGCTGAGATTTCCTATCTTTTCCCGTTCTTTTTCTTCTGAAATGTCATTCGCATCAGCATTACTGAAATTCCCGGTACCTGCGGAAGCCCTTGTTGATTGAATCTTAGCAACAGTTGTTTTGGAACTTTTGTAGGCGTTTTTTGAAACGTTACTTTCTACAGTCTGCAGGTGATAACTTTTATTTTCCTCAGCTTTCTCCTGGACTTTGTTATCTTCTGTACTTTTCTCCTGATTCTGTCCGCTATTGTTCTCCAGGTTGCTGCCTCCCAATGACAGCTTTTGTTGATTGTCTCCCGCTGTACTGGCTTGATTTTGTGAAGAATAAGTCGTTTTTACATCACCGGAATGATTCAGCTGATTACTCAAAAGAGCATCGTCTATATTTTGCTGACTTCTTTGAGATATTTCTTGCAGATCACCCGCTGACTCATTAACTGACTGGCTCCCATATGGATACCACCACCACAAACCAGCTAAAAGCAAGAGAATCGCGGTAATACCGGCAATCCATAATTTTGCTTTAAATCCACCTCGGGTGGCATTGAGCTTACCCCATGCTTTCGCATCGAAGGTAGCTGGAGGAGCTGCCTCAAACTTTGCTCTAACAAAGCTATCAAAATCCCTATCGTCAAACTTACGCAACGGCATAATCCCTCTTTAATATTAAATCTCTTAAAAATGCTCTTGCTCGATGAAGATTGGATTTGGATGTTCCTACAGAAACATTCAACATTTCAGCGATTTCTTCGTGCTTATAGCCATCGATTACATACATGCAAAATGTATTTCTATATGATGGAGGAAGCTGCTGAACCGCTTCTAATAATTCTTCATAAGATATCTGATCATCGATCGTTTCAGTGTCAACGACTGTCAATGCTTCATTACTATCTATATTTTTATGGTATAGATGCTTTTTATTTTTTCTGTAATGATCAGATGCTGTGTTGATCACAATTCTTCTCAACCACCCTTTAAAACTTAAATCGTTATAATCTTTAATTTTCTTAAACACTTTAATAAACGAATCATTCAGGATCTCTATCGCCTCGTCATAATTCTGCGAATACCTCAAAGCAATGCTCATAGCATAACCAAAAAAGTGCTCATAAAGTTGCTTCTCACTTTTTCGTTTACCTTTTCGGCAGTTTTCAATCAGTATTTTTTCTTTATTATTCAAAGTAATCAGAAACAATTCGCTACCGAAACGCCTTTTCAGATGAAAGGGTTGCTTGTGTTCAATAAAAAATTACATTTTTTCTGATAATCAATTTACTCCTTTTCATTAAAAAAGTAAAAATCTATTGTTCTAACTCTTTTAAAGGTATTTGCTCCCGTTTCATCCAGCTACGAATTTATAAATTGAATTTGCTGTTAGTTCTGAAGCATTGTAATTTCCTACCGCCTTTTGGACCTTTTGATAGCCAACTAAAATGTCGTTTATCCTGTCTGAGGAATTCTTGACATCCTCTATGAACCGACTTAACTGAGCAGCATTAAATTCTCTTTGAATCAATTCATCAACAACCTTTTCGTCTACCACTAAATTGACCAGAGAAATAAATTTAATCTTAATCAATGCCTTTGCTATCTGATAGGTCAGCTCCGACGTTTTGTAACACACAACCTGCGGTACGTTAAAAAGAGCTGTCTCCAACGTTGCTGTTCCGGAGGTGACAATAGCACCATCCACAATCTTTAAGATATCATATGCTTGATTGATGTGAATTTTCACATTCTGAAAACCTGCATACTTCTCGTACAGGTGATAAGGCAAATTATCTACTGCGGCAATATGAAATCTTACACTTTGATACTTTTCAAACAGCGATGATATCATTTCCAACATATTAGCCACTTCCTGATGTCTGCTGCCGGGTAAAATTCCAATACTGATAAAATCTCCATTACTGTATTGATCGATCAGTTCACTATTGTAGGGATAGTTTTTAATGCTATCAATTAGTGGATTACCTACATATGTTACCGGATAATCATAGTTGGAATAGAAATCCTTCTCAAAGGGAAATATGCAGTACATCCGGTCGATGTACTTTTTTATTTTAAATACCCTTTTTCTGTTCCAGGCCCATATTTTAGGAGATATATAATAACAGGTTTTAAAACCATTTTCTTTTGCAAACCTGGCTATCCGAAGGTTAAAACCCGGATAATCAATGAATATCACTGTATCGGGATTCCAATCCAAAAGATCATTCTTACATGTCTTTAAGAAGCCTTTAATGGTCCTGAAATTCTTCAATACTTCCCAAAACCCCATGAACGCAGTCTCTTTATAATGAACAACAAGGTCTGCTCCCGCCTCCGCCATCATATCTCCACCCCATGCCCGAATAACAGCATTATGATCAGCCTTATTGATTTCTTTGATAAGATTAGAACCATGTAAATCCCCTGATCGCTCACCGGCAATTATGTAATATTTCATGCTGTCATCTTATAATCAGCCGAAATACTCCACAGAGTTTCTGGGCGTTTCGTATAATTTCAACTTATGCAGTGCAGCATTTGGAGCCATTTTTACAATCTCTGGTTCCAGGATATCCCAAAACTTAGCTATAATGTTTTCACAGCTTGGCATTACTCCTTCCATGAAATCCACATCAAGATTAAAGTTTCTATGATCTACTTTATCGATGATATTAATTTTAATCAGGTCACTTAACTTCTTCATATCAACAACGAAACCGGTGTCCTTGTCCGGCACTCCTTTCACCGTTACAATCAATTCAAAGTTATGACCATGCCAATTTTCATTCGCACATGGACCGAAAACCTCTTCATTCTTCTCCTTACTCCAATTGGGATTAAAAAGTCGATGAGCGGCATTAAAGTGTTCTTTTCTTTTGACGTATACCATATTTCCTGAACTAAAGTGCAAATATAAGACTTATGTAGTTTTACTAATTGATTTTAAGGATGGGTAGATTAACTTTACGCTAAAAAGATGATTGTAGTAACAGGTGCTTACGGGTTTATCGCCAGTTGTTTAGTTGCGAGGTTAAACGAAGAGGGTTTTAAGGAAATTATTGCTGTTGATGATTTCACAGTAGAAGCTAAGAAAAACAACCTGGTTGGCAAAGCAATTAAAGAGAGGGTGTGCAGAGAAAACTTTAATGCTTGGTTAGATGAAAACTATGAGTTGGTGGAGTTCATCTTTCATTTTGGCGCCAAAACCGATACTTCTGAATTTAATGTCGACCTGTTAGAAAAACTAAACACTCAGTATACAAAAGACATCTGGAACAGATGCATTCAATATCAAATACCATTAATTTACGCTTCATCGGCTGCTACTTATGGTCTGGGGGAGCATGGATATGACGATGATGAATCGAAAATTGACAAGCTCTCACCTCTTAATCCCTATGGAGTCTCTAAAAATGAATTTGACAAGTGGGCTCTAAAGCAAGAGAAAAAGCCATTTTACTGGGCTGGTTTAAAGTTTTTTAATGTTTATGGCCCAAATGAATATCACAAAGGAAGAATGGCATCAGTGATTTTTCATGCTTTTAATCAAATCAAGAGTACTGGTAAAATGAAACTATTCAGGTCTCACAACCTTGATTATAAAGACGGCGAGCAAATGCGTGATTTTATCTATGTAAAAGATATATTGGATGTATGTATTTGGCTGATGCACCACAGGAAGAACTCAGGTATTTTTAACCTTGGTAGTGGTAGAGCAAGGACGTTTTTAGACCTTGTGAAAAATGTGTTTAAAGCTTTAGCAATCAAAGAAGAAATTGACTTCATAGATACCCCCGAGGATATTCGAGATAAGTATCAGTATTTTACTGAGGCAAATATGAATAAGTTGGAATCTATAGGATACCCTAATGATTTCACATCCTTAGAGGATGGAGTAGCTGATTATGTCACAAACTATTTATCAGATCACAAGTATCTTTAATCATTAAAAAAGGGAGTCAATTTAGAAATTGACTCCCTTTTTTATTTCTCTCCAGTATGCTCTTATGAAGTTCTCTTCCTAATAAGGAAGTTACATAAGTTCTGAATTTCGTATCTGGTACTTAAAGAATTGTCATTATCGCTTAAGTACTTTTTAATGTCGTTTTTATACTCAGGAAATAATTTCATAAAGTTCTTCTTAGTAACTTTTCCCTCGCTTACCTGACCATCAACTTTGAAATAAGTCTTAGTCGTGTGAACAAATTTTTCGTAATCCGACTCGCCATATGCAGCAGGAGTTACGGTTATTTTCTTTGAGATTACTTTTTCAAGAATTGATATATCTCCTTCATCAAAAATCACTTTGAAGAAACCATTTTCATTATAGTTTTTTACTTTTCCGAAACCCGTTTTGAAAATGTCATTCTTATTGTCGTTCACATCTATGATTGCAAACCCTTTAATTTGCTCACCATCTAAAAGAAATGAACCATTGTTTTTTCTATATTCTAATGCATCCTCAAATGAGTTGTAACGAATCTTTATCCCTTTGATTATTTTACCATCAAGTCCCGTAATAACACCATCAGTCCATTCACCGTCGTTAAAGTAAGGATTTCCCTCCACTTTGTTATATGCTTTTAATTTAATAGGGCTTCCTCCTACATCATTGAAGTTAGCAAGCTGCGATTGTGAACCTGTGCTAAATTGAGCAGTTACAGATACAGCTGTTACTAGTGTTACGATAAGTAACGATAATAAGGTTTTCATAAACAAATCAGTTAATATATATTGTTAAGAAATATTTTTTGATAATGAAACAATTCCATCATTAACAACTTAAAGATTATAGAAAAAGTTCTACTTTGGAATCAATCATTTATGAGCGGTCGTAATCTTTTTACAATCCTACAATCTTCTATACAGACAGAGCATTTGAAACCCTACCTACATTCAGTGAATATTATTTTGACTAGTATTTAATTTAAATTTGATCTGATTTTCAGACAGTTAATCAGACATTTCTATGCCTAAAATATCTAAAAATGAAAGAGGTGACCTCTATGATCACCTCTCTCAATTATATTACATCACTTATTTAAATATGTGATTACTGCTTTACAAATCTGTATGATGCCTGAACCGGAGCTTCGTCACAATCACCACTTGCATTGTCTGTCAAGTTAATGATGAAAACTGCGTCATCGGTAGGATCGAAAGTACTCTCAGTAGTCGGAGGACCTGTTGCAAGGTTAGTATCAGGGTTCGCACCACAACCTGCTCCATGGTCTTGGAATGGTACTTTGATTGACTCACAAATCAAGCTGAACTCAAAATCTCTTTCGAAACCAGCGAAACCAGCAAGTAAGTTAGTAAATACTCTGTCAAACTGACCTACTCCTGCTCTTACTTCAACAATATCGCCATCGTCACCGTATGAACCTCCAAATGGAGCGGTATTATTGATGACCTCTAATCTGTAAGTACCAGTATAGTCAGCAGTGATAGGGCATGAGATACTAACTCTATGTGTAGCCTTAGATACTGTCTGGTTAATCGGTAAATCTGCTGATACGATTTCAAGTACGATATCAAGTTCTTCACCAACTTCGATGTTATCGGCAAGAATTTCGATTCCAACAGCAGCAGAGAACTCACCAGCAGGAATAGTAACAGTCGATGAAACCAAATTGTAATGCAATCCTTCAATTGCAGTACTAGCCTGATCAACAGCAATTGTTACATTTACTGCGTTACTTGAGTTTGTAGAAACTCTGTTCACCAAGAAGCCTGATGGCTTAGCAACGCCATCATTTTCTCTTAGGTAGTTGAAAGGCAACAGTTGTGTAACTGTTCGCGCAGCATCAAGCTCAACAAAAGACTCATCGAGAATAATATCTGTTCCCGGGTCATCAAAACATGATGTGAGCAGCATTGCACCCACTAACAATAAACCAATATATTTCATAATATTATTTTCTTTTATTTTATCAATCATAACCTGGGTTATTCACCAACTCGCTACTTAATTCAAGATCACCCTGAGGTATTCTTGGCAAAATTCTGAAGTCAGAGTAAGGTAAAGAAGTAATACCGATAGCAGTTGCAGGCTTAGGAATATCCTCAGCGTTTCTTTTCAGGTCATACCATCTGTGACCTTCTGCCATGAATTCTACTCTTCTTTCTCTAAGAATGTTTGCGAGGGTAGCTGACTGAGTACCAGTAAGACCTCTTTGAGCTCTGAACGCATTAAAGATCGCATCTCCAGCACCTGGTCCTAATGCTTCAGCAGCAATTAAATAGGCTTCTGATAATCTAAGAATAGGAATGTTCTCCATAAATGGTTCCAATCCGTTTCCTTGCCATTTCTGGAACTCCTGACCAGTTACCTCAGTATTCAATAACTGAGCTCTTACGTCAGTAGGATTTGAATTAATTTCAGCAACTAATTCAGCACTAGCATTGATGATGAACTGAGAACCAGACTTATCATTTGAAAGCAAAGAATGAAGACTGTTGTTGAAACCATCAACACCATCCCAGTCATTTGCTAATATTTCTGACTCAAATAAAGACTCGGGGTTAAATGCATTCATAGCATCGTCCCAAGCATCTGCATAATCAGCAGCCTGAATCAGGTCTGTACCATCACCAGTAATTACTGACTGAGCCTGAGTAGCTGCTCCAGTTGTGTTACCTTGATATAAATAAACTCTAGCTAATAACAATCTTCCAGCCTCGGCTGAAGCAAATTTCGCTGCACTAGAACCAGCAGTTATCGAAGGCAAATCTGGAATAGCTGCCTGTAGATCACTAATAATCTGAGTATACACTTCAGTATTCGTTGATCTTGGCAAATCAATAGCTCCACTAAGTCCCTGCGTAGCATTTAGCTTAAGAGGAACTGCTAAATTGAAACCATTCACTTCCTGACCTGGCTCATAACCATATGATCTGGCAAGATCATGGTAGAAAAGAGCTCTTAGGAAATAAGCCTGAGCTTTAATTGAGGTTTTTGTAGCAGCGTCACCTTCTACTGACTCATTGTCAATAGTTTCAATGATGATGTTACACTCATTAATTGCATTATATCTTAACCTCCAGATTTCTATCCCTGAGTTTACAGCATTAACAAACTCATCTTCAAATCGACCATTTTGGTTAATCAAATCCATGTTGTCAGCCAGTATCTCTGGTCCGATCATCATGTTTTGTCCATAATAGTTAAAGTCATTTACACTTTCGTAAGCTGCTCTTAAAAGAGCATCATAACCATCTGTGCTTCCAAGAATCAATTCTTCGGGAAGGTTAGCCCTGTCGGTCACCTCCAGATCATCGCAGTTTGTCAACAACAAACCGCAAAATGCTAATAAATATATAAATTTTTTCATGTGTAGTATCTAATTAAAATCCTAAGTTAAGACCTACAGAGTAAATTCTGCCTAATGGGAAGTTACCAAAAGAAGAACCACCTGTGTTGTTGTTATCAGAAACAACTTCAGGATCAATTCCGTCATACTCAGTCCAAGTAATTAAGTTAACTCCTTGTGCATAAATTCTAGCAGATCTGAATCCAATCTTGTCTAACAATTTCTTAGAGAAATCGTAAGAAAGAGTTAAGGTCTTCAATCTAACATAACTAGCATCTGACATGTATCTTGTAGAACCAAATGCACCGAATTGCTGATCGATACCGTTGATATTACCATTTGTAGTCAATTGAGGGTAACCAGTTACGTCACCTGGTTCTTGCCATCTGTTAAGGATATCAACTCTTCTGTTATCATTTCCTCCCGGATCAAGAATATTGAATAAATCTTGGTTAACAGCTTCGTTTCCTAACTGGAACTGGAAGAATACATCTAAGGTAATTCCTTTGTAAGAGAATGTGTTTGTAAGACCACCAAACTGAGTTGGTATTGGACTTCCCTGAACACCTTCGTCGTTAAACGTTGGGTTGTAAATTAAATTACCATCATTATCTCTAACAAGTGCCTGACCAGTTGCAGGGTTAACACCAGCATAATCAACTAAGTAGAAGAAGTTTACTGGCTGACCAACGATTAGCTGAGGATTGTTACCAGTTTGAAGTGTATCACCATCTACTAAACCAGTTACTTCGTTTCTCAGGAATGAAATATTGAAGTTAGAAGTCCACTTAAATCCACCTCTATCATATATAACTCCACCTAAATCAATATCGATACCTTCATTTCTTAAAGAACCAATATTAGAAATTACAGAAGGTGTGGTTTGAGGTGCAGGTGGAGGAGAAGGGTTGATACCTGAAGTCTGTAAGAATGGAACCTGGAATAACAGTTCGTTATTATTAGTTCTATATGCATCAATACTACCGTACAATCTGTTGTTAAACACAGCAAAGTCAATACCAATGTTCAGTGACTCTTCCTCTTCCCAAGTGATCTGGTCGTTACCGATCTGAGTAATAGTAAGAGTAGACTGGTTGTCATACTGACCACTAGAACCACCATAGTTAGTTCTAGTTAAGAAGTTTCCGATTTCAGCGTTACCAAGAATACCGTAACTAGCTTTGATCTTCAAATCATCGATGAAAGAAACACCACTAAGGAAAGATTCTTCTGAAATTCTCCATGCAACAGAAGCTGCACCGAATGTACCATACTGGTTCTGAGAACCGAATCTAGAGTGACCGTCTCTTCTAATTGTACCACTGAATAAGTACTTATCCTGGAAAGCATAATCAACCTTACCGAAGATACCTAGTCTTTTATACTCCTGGAAGAAACCACCTACGTTGTCAGGCTGACCATCACCTGGTAGTCTGAAAAATGGATCAGGGAAACCGATTGCTCTAAGGTTATTTCCTTCTCTTTCTTCGAATTTGTACTCATATCCCACTAAAGCTTTAACAGTGTGTACGTCGTTGAAAGTTTTGTTGAAGTTAATATTTACGTTAGAGTTAACATTTAATGATCTTCTGTTATTGATGAAGATAGATCCACCATTTCCGGCGAATACAGGAATAGAAGCAGGTCTGTTGTTATCATCTCTGTTCATAGAGAAGTCAACACCCACAAGTCCTGAAATAGAAAGGAAAGGTAAGATTTGGTAAGTAGCGTTAGCACTTGAAACTGTCTGGAAAGTTCTACCTTTTCTAACTTCTAATTCAGCACCTTCTACAATATTATATCCAAACAAATGTGTGAAACCAAAAGATGGAAGTGGATATTGATTGAAGTTTCCGTTTTCGTCAACAGCCGGAGACGAAGGAATAGAAGAGAATGCACCAATAAAAGGAGAGTTTACGAAATTACCACTTTCAATAGCACCGAACTGATCTAAGTGAGCAATAGATAACTTAGCACCCACAGTTAATTTATCTGTGACCCTTGTGGTTACGTTTAATCTACCGGTAAATCTCTGGAAATCAGAATTAATAATCTGTCCTTCCTGTTCGTTGAATGAACCACCGAAAAAGTAGCTTGTTCTGTCCGTACTACCAGACATAGAAACGTCGTATACTCTGAATCTCGCATTTCTAAAGATCGCATCTACCCAATCGAAATTCTCGATTGCTCCAGGATTTTCAGGGTTTCCGAAGATTTCAAATGCTCCGCCTGCTCTTGCAGGATCTAAACCAACATTGCTTTCCTGCTCTGCTCTAATTTGAGCATAACCCGCACCATCAAGTACTTCATATAAGTTAAATGGCTGTGTTACACCTTCTTGCATTGAAACATTGATTTGTGGCTTACCAGTTGCAGATCCACTTTTCGTTGTTACAACAACAACACCATTTGCAGCTTGCGCTCCATAAATTGCAGATGCAGCAGCATCTTTCAATACGTCAATTGACTCGATATCATTAGGGTTGATAGAGTTCAATGGGTTTGAAGAACCTTGAGTAGTACCACCAGCAGAAGCAACCTGAACACCATCAATAATGATCAAAGGATCGTTACCAGCGTTTACTGATCCAATACCTCTTACTCTGATGTTAACACCTGCTCCAGGAGCACCAGATTGCGAAGCGATCTGAACACCAGCAACACGTCCCTGGATAGCTCTATCGAAAGACTGTAAAGGAATGTTGGCAATTTCATCTCCTTTAACAGAAGTAACCGCACCTGTCAATTCTCTTTTCAACTGATTCTGATAACCTGTTACGATTACTTCCTCAAGAGTTTCAACATCTTCTGCCATAGGCACATCGATTACTGATCTTGCACCAATTTCCACTTCTATGGATTTTAATCCGATAAAAGAAAATTGTAAAATACCACCGGAAGCCGGAACCGAAACGCTGTAGTTTCCGTCTATATCAGTGATAGCACCGGTATTGGTGCCTTTTAGGATAACGTTTACCCCTGGTAACCCAGACCCATCATCGGCCGAAGTAACCTTTCCGGTAACCGTCCTCTCTTGCGCCAACGCATTAAAACTAAACGTTAGCAACAACATGAAACTTAATAGTAGAATCTTCTTCATATTGTGTTTTGTTAAAATGAACATTATTTATAAAGGTTAAATTTATGCTTTTCTCTTATATTAAAAAAATTCAAAATTCTTATTTATCCATATGTCGTCAACTTTCCAAACACTATAAATGCCAAAATCAGCATCTTTATATTATACTATTTCGGCTATTCTGATTTTTCCAAATAAATGTCTAATATATTCGAATATCATTATATGAATCTTCTGTTAAAAAAAAGTGAACTTTTTAATATGTAATCCGTAAAATTATCTGATGATAAATTCTATTCGGCGGTTCTGCCCTCTTCCCTCCTCAGAATTGTTGTCTGCGAGTGGCTTAGATGAACCTTTACCTGAATACAACAACCGTGACTTACTGATACCCTTATTGATAAGAAATAAATATACTGCCTTGGCGCGGTTCTCCGAAAGTTGCTGATTGTACTCTTCTCCACCATTATTATCAGTATGTCCCTGGATTTCGACCTTAACAGTTTTGTTTTTTTTCATGAAATCCGCGAAAACTTCCAGCTCCGGAATAGAGCTTTCTTTCAATTCGAATTTGTCAAAATCGAAAAAGATATTCTTCAGAATTTTTTTAGTTCCAGCCTTTACTTTTTCCAATTCTATGTTCAGTGTATAGTAGGATAACAGCTTATCGGATTGCTTAAGATCGAAATCAAGTTCTTTAAAAAGATAACCGGGTCTTGAAACATACATTCCATACCTTCCGCCTTCGTTTAGAACAACCAGATATTCGCCATTTACTGAATCCGATTGCACCTTAAAGACTTCTTCTGAGCTCTCCTGATTAAAAATCTCGATCTGAGAGCCAAGATATTTTTTAGTTTCTTTATCAGACACCTTACCTGACAGATAGATACTTTTCACTTCCACTCTGTCTCCTTCAGGAATACTAAATCTGTATATTTCACTTCTGTATTGGAAATTTTCTTCCTCCTCACGAGAGAAATAGCCTGTTTGACCATTGGGAGTTACAAATAGAGATATCTGATCTTCCATATCGTTGACCGGATACCCCATATTGACAGGTTTAGTCCAACTGCTGTCCAGCTTACTGGTTCGGAATAGATCGTGTCCGCCAAACCCGGGATGTCCCTTTGAGGAAAAGTACAAGTTTTTGCCGTTGGCATGAATGAATGGTGTAATATCATCATAGGGCGTATTGACTGTTTCACCAAGGTTAAGCGGCTTACTCCAAACCCCTTCATCATTGATTGTAGATTTCCAGATATCAAGTTTACCAATTCCCCCGGCGCGATCAGAAACAAAATACAAGGTCCTTCCATCTGCAGATAGCGCTGGTTGCGATTCCCATTTAGGAGAATTGATTGGCGCTTTCATGTTTTTAGGATAAGACCAATTGTCTCCTACCTTTTTCGAAATATACAAATCACAGGAGCCAAGTCCCCTCCTATCTCTGCAAATTGTGAACACCAACACCCTTCCATCAGCGGAAATAGAGCATGCGCCTTCATTGATGCCTTGCCTGCTGATGTTAGGTGAAATCAGTTTGGATCTTTGCCAATTATTGAGACTATCCTTTCTTGCGATGTATATATCTTCATCAAACCCTGGCTTAATTGCTTTTCTGGCGGTGTAAATCATTTGACTTTCATCAGCTGTAAGCACGGGAAAATATTGCACCGGAAATCTATTAACGGATTTTGATACAATTTCCGGGTCAAACTCTACAGGGTTTTTGATCGCTTCTTCAGCAAATTTGCTGTGAATAAGCAATAATGAATACTTACTCTCAGTATCAGGTTTGATCTGTTTGTTATTTTCCAGGTAGGCATTCAGATATCCCCTTGCCTTTTTGTATTCTTTAGCGGCAAAATAGGTTTCTCCTACCAGTCCGTAGAATTTGTACACTTTGTCTTGTGTGGGAGTAGCAGCAATTCCTTGCTCGAAAGATCTGATAGCGCTGCTGTAGTCCTTCGCTTTTTTGTACACTGATCCGAGCGCAAAATAGGCCTCAATAAAGCTGCCATCTTTCCGAATTGCATTTTCAAAGTTTTCTACAGCCTCTTCATACTGAAACCTCCTCGAGTTATTCAGCCCTGCCTGATAGAATGAAATTGCTTTTTTGTTCTCGGTACTTAAAGGTGTTCGTTGGGCAAACGCACTGTTACTCCAACAAATCAAAATGAAAATAAAAATAAGAAACCTGTTCATGTATTATAAAACCCTAACAGCAAAAATTATTGTAGCAATGAGAGATGATTTTCTACAATTGTGTAATTCCTGCTCCGAATTATTAGCGGATCATCGGGGTAAACATAATAAAATAAAAACAGATTATCCGCAGGCAATCAGGGAATATTTACGTACTTGTGAGATTGGAGGCTCAATCTCCACTTGGGGTTTGATTTAATATATTCTATAATTCTGGGCGTCATTTTTTCTCTTACTGACCATTCAGGCTGAAGATACAACTGGCAATCAGCAGTTAATTTACTGGCATGTTCTTCTGCCCACTTAAAATCGGACTGATTGAATACTACTACCTTCAATTCATCGGCACTTTCATAGTATTCCGGTAATGGCTTCTTAAATTTTTTTGGAGAGAAACAAATCCAATCCCATTTCCCTGTCAAAGGATGAGTACCTGAAGTTTCTACATTAAGTTGAAAGCCATTTTCTGAAAAAGCATTAGTAAGCCCATCACAATTGTGCATTAGCGGTTCACCTCCGGTGACAACTATTAAACTTGAATTATACTTTTGTGCTCCTTCTACAAGCTGATCTATTGACACTTCAGGGTGAGCATTTTTGTCCCATGACTCCTTCACATCGCACCAATGACAGCCAACATCACACCCGCCTAGCCTGACAAAATAAGCTGCCATACCCTGATAGGCGCCTTCGCCCTGCAGGGTATAAAACCTTTCCATTACTGGTAGTTTCTCCATGACGTATTGCCTCAGGATTGTGAGGCTTTTAAAGTGTTTAGCAACAGAGAAGCGATGGTCATAGGACCTACACCTCCGGGAACTGGCGTTATATGTGACGCTTTCTCCGCTACTTCAGCGAATACAACATCTCCGGCTATTCTAAATCCACGCGGGCGTGTTTCATCATCAATCTTGGTTGTACCAATATCGATCACAACAGCTCCTTCTTTTACCATATCAGCAGTGATCAACCCTGGCTTTCCAACAGCTACCAATAAAATATCTGCCAGTCTCGTAAATGACGGTAAATCTTCTGTGTGAATGTGACATACTGTAACAGTAGCTTTTCCCTGCTTCGCAAGCATCATACTCAATGGCGCACCGACAATCCGACTATTACCCACCATCACGCAGTGCTTGCCTTTGGTTTCGATGTTATATCTATGCAGCAACTCCATAACACCATAAGGAGTGGCCGGCAGTACTCCCTGATTATCTGATACAATACTACCAAAGTTCTCATTGGTAAATCCATCAACATCTTTATCCGGACGAATCATATCCGTCACCTTTTCTACAGATATGTGATTTGGCAGAGGAAGTTGTACAATCAGACCATCAACATCCTCGTCGTTGTTTAATTGATCGATGTGTTTCAGCAATTTCTCTTCGGTAATTGTCTCAGCGAAACGCAGCAATGTATAGTGAAAACCAACTGATTTACTTGCTTTCACCTTATGGTCTACATAGGTTTGACTGGCGCCATCGTCACCCACCATGATAATCGCCAAATGAGGCAATTTTTTACCCTCTTGTTTCAATTCGGCAACCTTCGCAGCAATCTCCTCTTTAATTTCCTGAGCTACCTTTTTTCCATCAATTTTGATTGCTCCGTATTTCGTTTTTTCCATCACTGATCAAGTTTTAACACAGCCATAAATGCTTCTTGCGGAATCTCCACACTTCCAACCTGTCTCATTCGCTTTTTACCCTTCTTTTGTTTTTCCAAAAGCTTCCTCTTCCTTGAGATATCCCCTCCGTAACATTTGGCTAAAACGTTTTTACGCATAGCCTTCACACTTTCTCTGGCAATGATTTTCGTTCCGATAGATGCCTGAATGGCGATTTCAAACATCTGTCTTGGCAATAATTCTCTCAGCTTCTCACATAGTCTCTTTCCCCAGTCATAAGCCTTATCTCTGTGAACGATTGCTGATAGGGCATCAACTTTTTCACCATTCAACATGATGTCGAGCTTCACCATAGTAGACTGACGAAAACCAATTAATTCATAATCCAATGAGGCATATCCTCTACTAATCGTCTTCAGCTTGTCAAAAAAGTCAAAGACAATTTCCGATAATGGCAATTCAAATGTAAGTTCTACCCTGTCGGAAGTAAGATATACCTGATTTTTGATGATCCCTCTTTTGTCCATACAAAGGGCAATAATCGAACCAACGTAATCAGATTTAGAGATGATCTGAGCACGAATAAATGGTTCTTCGACATGTGATATCAGGTTTGGTGCCGGCATTTCCGAAGGCGCATTCACGTGGCTGATGCTACCATCATTTGCAACCGCATGGAACTGTACGGACGGCACGGTAGTAATCACCGTCATACCGAATTCCCTTTCCAGCCTTTCCTGTACGATTTCCATATGGAGCATTCCTAAAAATCCACATCTGAATCCGAAACCAAGTGCTGCCGATGTTTCCGGCTCCCAAATAAGTGACGCATCATTTAACTGGAGTTTTTCCATCGACGCACGCAACTCTTCATATTCAGAAGTTTCTACCGGATAGATCCCGGCAAAAACCATTGGCTTTACATCTTCAAAGCCTTTAATTGTATTTTTTGTAGGATTCTCAACATGTGTGATGGTATCTCCTACTTTTACTTCTTTAGCTACTTTTATTCCTGAAATCAGGTAACCTACATTTCCTGCACTAATTTCATCTTTTGGTGCCTTTTCAAGCTTCAGAACACCAATTTCATCTGCATCATATGTTTTACCGGTATTGACAAATTTTACTTTGTCTCCTTTTTTGATGCTACCATTAAAAACTCTGAAGATTACCTCTATTCCACGGAATGAATTAAATACGGAATCAAAAATCATCGCTTGTAGTGGCTCTTCCGCATTACCTTCCGGTGACGGAATTCTATCGACAATAGCTGCAAGTATGTCATCGATTCCGATTCCTTCTTTTGCACTGGCGTGAATGATTTCCTCTCTGTCGCAACCGATCAGGTCAATGATCTGATCGGATACTTCTTCTGGCATAGCACCGGGAAGATCAATTTTATTGAGTACTGGTATGATTTCCAGATCATGCTCAAGTGCCAGGTATAGATTGGAAATAGTTTGAGCCTCAATTCCCTGCGATGCATCTACAATCAGGAGTGCGCCTTCACAGGCTGCAATAGACCGTGATACCTCATAGGAAAAGTCCACGTGACCAGGAGTATCGATCAAATTGAGCACATATTGACTATCCTGGAATTGATAATCCATTTGAATCGCATGACTCTTGATAGTGATTCCTCTTTCTCTTTCAAGATCCATGTCGTCGAGCAGCTGAGCCTGCATATCTCTTTTAGTTGTCCGATTGGATATCTTAAATCACTCATAAA
>JBCBHL010000152.1:0-15970 GCA_038525605.1 Bacteroidota bacterium | reverse complement strand
ACAATATGAATATGCAAATTACTATTCGTTAACGTTTAGCAACTATTTATTAAAAATCACCTAACATTTGATTGCCACAAATACTTCTAAACTAAAAGCTTACTTCCTTAAATAGATAATCTCTTAATGAGACCTAACCCTCCCTGCCAATGATCACCACAGCACTTCTGGGTTTGGACTTACCGCCTTCCGGCCAATGACTGGTAAAATCAAAATCGTAAATGGAGGTAGAACGGGACCCTGGTTGCTGAACGCCAAGAAATAGAAATTTTTCATCAGCAGAAAAAGAAATGCCACTGAACTTCGCATCTACTGGCGCACTTGCAATTTGAATTGCAGACGTCTGCCCTTTCGGAAGTACAAACAAACCATTATTTCCAAAAGATTTGTAAACACCCTGATTTTGTAAAGCAGCAGGTATCGCTGTCGCAATCCATAAATTTCCCGATTGGTCAAATGTCAGTCTTGACGGGCTACTGATGTTGTTATCGATACTACCTTCAATGACTGTATCCCAGCTAAAACCTCCCGAGCCTTCAGTTATTCTTAACACACTTCCGTGATACTTCTGCTGCTCGATATCATGCATCACTGCCATCAATAAATCACCCGATTCAGGATCGATTGCAAGTCCTGCAGGATTATCCAGTGGGCTACCTCCTGCCAACTTACCTGCCAGAGATAGTTCAGTAAGCACTTGTGCTTCACTGCCAAAGAAATTACTCATCAGGGAATCACCGTAGCTAATGTTTTTCCATTGACTATTTTCAAAGTCCGCCACATAGATTTCGCCGTTTTCAAGGTTGTCCGCAGCGTCACTAACAAACTTATACAGACACCCGCCGGCCCTTTTATCGGTCGAGTATAAAACTGCCATACCATCTTTTACCGTAAGTGCCACCCCTCCTCTTCTGAGTCGCCCTGGTGCAGTCAGTTTCTGATAATCTTCCATCGTGTCGTCGGCTTCTACAATCCACCCATACAAATAGGGACTTTCACCAACAAAAGACTCCCACTGCATCCTTGATGCAACATAGTTATTCGTTCCGTATTGAATATCACCATAATACTCCTGGTAAACCGATTCAGTAGAAAGGTAACTATTCCAAGAGGTTTTGATCACAGACCTGTTAGCAACAGTCCCTTTGGCCTTAGTCTTGCCATTTACGGGTTTGTCAAAAGGAACCGATACATCAGCTGTTATCTTTTCAGCACCTACTGCGGAATTTACCACCCAGCGATTTCCATCACGGTTAATTTCCAGAGAAGTAACACCTACTGCAATTTGTTCAGTTTTAATCTGCTTTCGCATTCTGGCCATATCTCCATAGAAACCAGTAGCTAACATGGGGTTCATTAATTCATGATTCACAATCAATCTGGCAGATTCATCATCTATCTGATCGAAATACAATCCACTGACGTCATAGCCAAACAAATCGTTTTCACGAAGTGTATCCATTCCCTTTATCAGTACCTGAGCGGTGAAACCATCGGCCAGTAACAATTCATCCTGATTTGACGGATTGAGATTGTTAAAACCTCCTGTTCCAAGGGGTTCATTAGATACCGAGTTGCATCCACTCAAAGCAAAAATCAGCACGCCAAAACTCAAAACAGATTTGATCGCCGTTGCGACAAAAACCTTCGATAAAAATGAATCCAGGTTCATAAAACCTCCAAATTGATCCGAATTTTGCTGATACTCCGACTTTCTTGTTATATTTCGATTCATGCTTTAAAGATAGTAGTCTCTTTTTTTAATAACTAAACGCGACCTGAATACATTTTTGAAAAGCGATAATTGATAGATGGTCGATAAATTTTTCCGGATTATGAAAGTCATTACATCCATTCTATTTTTCCTGTCGTTCTCTGCCTTAGTAGCACAGGAAACATCAGACAGTGTCGGGATTGAGAAAAAAACAGGGCTGGTAATACTTCCTGTCATCTACAGTTCTCCGGAAACCGGTGTTGGAGTTGGTGGAGCAGGCCTGTACTATTTTGACACTGGCAATGCTGGTAATAGATTATCGAGTTTGCAATTTGCCGCTATATACACATTCAAGAACCAGCTATTGATCAACAATCCCTTCCAGTATTTTGATAAAAAAGACAAGTACTGGCTTTCCGGTGAAGCCAGTTTTTATATATTTCCTTTCAACTATTACGGAAGAGGCATTTCTATCAATCTTGATGAGTTCGAAACTTATGAAGCACGCTATCTCCGTTTCAGACTTCAGACACTGAGGCAGGTTAAAAAGAAACGCTATTTTGGTCCCCGACTTTGGGTCGACCATTACTTTGCCATCGATACGGATCCATCAGGTGAGTTGCAGTCCGGTGAAATTCTGGGATCTGAGCCTGGAACTGTGTCAGGCGTTGGTGCAGTGGGAATCATCGATGAAAGAAACAACATATTCAGCCCAAGTCAGGGATTCTATGCAGAGTTTTCTGCACTTCGATATAGCAATGCATTGGCCAGTGACTTTAACTTCACCAATTTCACGATTGATTTAAGGAAATATTACGAAAGTTCAAATGGTGATGAGCTGGGCATGCAGTTTTTTCACAACAGTACTATCGGAAGTGTCCCATTCAATTATCTGGCAAGATTAGGTGGTGGCAGAACCAACAGAGGCTACTATGAAGGCGCCTACAACGACACCAATTACACCAGCATGCAGGCCGAGTACCGACATTATTTTTTCAACAGAATCATTGGCGCTGCTTTCGTGGGAGCAGGAACGGTATATCCCGGCATCAGTGACATTAACGAAGTTTTACCAAGCGTTGGTTTTGGATTCAGATATGAACTTAAGAAAAAAGAGAAAATCCGGGTAAGACTGGATTTTGCATTTGGGAAAGATACATTCGGTTTTTACCTGGATTTTAATGAAGCCTTTTGATCCATCAATTACAATCGATTCTGGCATCTGACTTTTCAATAGACTGGAAATCGGTAAATTGTCTTAAATAGCAGGGAAACATGAAAAAATTAGAATCGCTGGCAAAAGCAGGAAAAATCAATGAAGAAGCTTCCGTGAAAGACAAGCAGTCGATTATCATTCAAAAGCCAATAGAAGAGGTATGGGAGAGACTGACAACTATCAATGAATGGAGTAGCTGGAATAGTCAGGTGAGCGATGTATCTGCTGAAAACATACCAGAAAACAGGCAATTTAACTGGATATTGAATGGTAATGGACTTCAATCCAAAATCGCATTACTGAGCAAACCTGTCGCTTTTAGTTTTATTTCCCGATCGAGTTTGCTAAAAATGGTAATACTTTTCAAACTTGAAGAAATCGGCACTAAAGAGACAGCAGTTGAGATGGAAGGATCTATGGAGGGTTTAAAAACTATCTTCGCTTATAAACATAGAAAAATCCACAAATCCTTCCTGAAATGGCTGGAAGACCTCAGGAAATCCTGAAGGCATTGAACCGCCGTTTTCTTGTATTACTTCTTCAACTGATTGACAGCTTCTACAACAATTTCAAAGTCAGGGGCATATTCCAATGCCTTCTGAAAATTCTGTAAAGAAGTCGCGGTATCATTTCTATCGTACGCAACTAAGGCCTTCAGTCGGTAGGATGCAGCGATCATCGGAACTTCCTGTCTCGTTTTGTCTTTCTTTCCAAAAACCATCTTCAATTCCTGTGCCTTCGGATTATTAATGATAATCTCTGCAGATGCCAGCGCATCATTGTATCTTTTCAATCTGTATTGTAAAAATGCTATTTTGTAGAGAATTGAAATGTCTGAATTCTTCAAATACAATAACTCATAGTGCTCAAGCGCTTTGTCGTTCAGCCCTATATTTTCAAAACTGTTACCAGCAATTTCCAATGCCAGAACATTGTTTGGATTCTTTTTAGCAGCCTCCTGAGCGGTGATAGCAGAGGAGATATATTGTTGCTGCTCATAATACAGATAAGATAATGTATCCAATAGACCAGTATTAGAAGGTTGTAAAGCCATCATATTGTAAAGCGCTGTCCTTGCTACGATAAAATCATTGTAGATCAATGCCTGCTTGTAGATCGTCTGTTGCTTCTTATACTCTGCATCCTGAGCGAATAGCATATTTGAACAAGCCAAAAGCACAATCGCCACTAAAATTATATTTTTCTTCATTTTATATTTATTAAACTAAACTGCAAATTAAATATTCTCCTCCTTAACAACCAAGCCTTCTTGCTTTCCTAATACCAACATCAATTTCCGGGCCGCTTCTTTTTCGTTGGGAATTTCTCCCTCCAGGATTGCTTCTTTTATCCTTTCTTTAATAATGCCGATCACCCTGCCAGGTTGTATATCGAAGGTAGACATAATTTCTTCGCCAGAAACAGGAGGCTGAAAATTCCTCACTTTATCATTGGCTTCCACATCTACCATTTTCCTTTCTACCACGTCAAAATTGGCCAGATACCTCTTCACCCGATCGTGATTTTTAGAAGTAATATCCGCCCGACAAAGCTTCATCAGATCTTCAATGTCATCACCCGTTTCATATAGCAATCGTCTCACTGCTGAATCCGTGATGTCTTTCTTCACCAGCGCAATGGGTCTCAGGTGTAATCTTACCAGCTTCTGAACATACTTCATTCTATCATCCATCGGCAATTTCAATCGCTTAAAAATACCGGGCACCATGCGCGCTCCTTTGTCTTCATGCCCGTGAAATGTCCATCCCACTTTCTGATTAAACCTTTGTGTGGCAGGCTTGGCAATGTCGTGTAAAATGGCAGCCCATCTCAAATAAAGATCTTCGGTCACTACCGAGATGTTGTCCAGTACTTTTAGTGTATGATAGAAATTATCTTTATGCGACTGACCGTTTTTTGTTTTCACACCTTGCAATTTGGTCATTTCCGGAAAAATAACTTTCAATACACCCGAATGAAACAAAAGCTGAAAACCGTAAGAAGGCTTATCTGTCAATACAATCTTATTGAGCTCTACGATGATTCGCTCTGCTGAAACAATTTTTAATCGCTCTGCATTTTTTGACAGTGACGCAAACGTATCAGGTTCGATATCAAATTTTAGCTGAGCTGCAAATCTGATGGCACGCATAATCCTCAGAGGATCATCAGAAAAAGTAATATCCGGATCTAGCGGTGTTCTGATAATTTTCTTCTTCAGGTCTTTCAAACCGTCGAAAGGATCGACCAACTGACCATAATCGTCATCATTGAGTGATACTGCTAAAGCGTTAATGGTGAAGTCTCTTCTCTTCTGATCGTCATCGAGTGTACCATCCTCAACAATGGGTTTTCTGCTATCACGTTGATAAGACTCCCTCCTGGCGCCAACAAATTCAAAATCATACTTTTTGTGACGTATACTTGCCGTACCAAAATTTTTGAAATAGCTGAGTTTGGACTTTCCTGTCAGTTTACTATTGACATTTTTTGCCAGCTCTATGCCACTACCGACGCATACAAAATCAATGTCTTTTGAATCTCTTTTCAACAACAGATCGCGCACATAACCGCCCACCACATAACTTTCCAGAGAAAGTTCTCTCGAAGAATCGCGCACCTGTTCAAAGATGTATTTCGGATGTAATGATTCACTAAAATTCATATGTGACAACTGATTGCTAAAGATTAAAATCGTAAGGTTGGCAATTGTATTATTTAATGATAACGATGGCAAAGATATCTTAAAAATCATTGCAAGCAAGATGTAGACTTCCGGTATTGAGCGTTTTTTAGAGAAACCACATATAATGTTTCCGGTCAGATTACGTTTTATATTTGGAACAAACTCATTTCAACAGCTATTTTGATGAGTACAGTGAACATTTAATTGATTTTGGTATCAAAATTGTACTTTTGCTGTGGGAACGAAAAAAATACTATGAACAGAATCTTATTAGTAACGCTTATAGTTGCAATGCCCTATTTGGCAATCAGTCAAAATGATTCCTCTAATCTATTGGTCCACATTGATGAAGTAACCAAAAAATGGGATGAATTATCTGTAGATATGTCTACTTACAGTGGTCTGCAGAAGTATTGCAAAAACAGAGTTTATAAAGAAGAGGTAATTGAAACCTTGAATGATATTCATCATTACGACACGGTCATTTACAACGTATTGGTAAAAAAACAAAGGTATGGCAAAAGCAAAGATGTCGAACATGCCTTAAAAGACATCAAAAAGTTTGAGGCAAAGTATCATCCTAAGAAGTTAGTCTCTTTTTTACATGAAGAATGCTCTTTCAGAAGAGATATTGAAAAGAATAAAGACGAAAGTAAAACCAGCTTCGGTGCAGAGTCTTACGATGGTCAGATAAACATCCTGGAAACTGAATTATCTAAATTTGTGAACAACATCAGGAAACTGGCTGATCAAATCAGAAAGCACTCTCATCACCTACATTTGGAAAAATATGCTGATGAGTAAGCATCATGATTGAATACCTCAAAGACCTTACGGAATTATGGGAATCTGAAAAAACCATCCAGCGGAACGAATTTTTGGTTACTGCTGGTACTACGGATCAAAATACTTATCTCGTGCTGGAGGGTGCCATCAGGGTCTTTTTGAGCATCAACGAAGAAGAACATACTATCAGATTTGGCTACAAAAACTCCATCATCACCCCTTTGCACTCATTTTTCGAAAATAAACCCTCTCCTTTTTACTTCCAGGCCATCAGAAAAAGTACAGTTTTGATCATGCCTAAAAGGAAGCTGGAAGCATTTATCACCAGCAATCCGGAAGGCATGAGTCTTTACAATAAACTTCTTGAAGAACTGGTCTTGCAGCAAATGGAAAGAGAAATAGACATTTTAACTACCTCCCCTGCTGAAAGGCTGAAAAGAGTTCTCGAAAGGAGCCCAAAACTTTTCCAGGAGATTCCCTCCAAATACATTGCCTCCTATCTGAGAATGACGCCTGAAACACTGAGCAGAATTTCTAAATCTTGATTTCAATCAATGATTTTAAAAGCAGGATAGTTCAGATTTGTATCAATCAGCAGCTAGCTGATGCAAAAACACAAATGAAAAGGCAATGAAAATACAACAAAAAGAACTCATCAGGGAACTAACCAATATGACACATGATGTCATCAAACGACTCGAAGCGTTTAAAAACCTCAGCGACGACTCTCTTAACTGGAGAGAAAATGATGAAAAATGGAGTATCCTGGAATGCTTCGAACATCTGAAGCTTTATGGAGATTTTTACATTCCCGAATGTAATAAGCGCATACAACCACACCTGATTTCCAGTACCACCCCATTGTATTTTAAAAGTGGGATTTTAGGCAACTACTTTGCAAAGATGATGCTTCCTTCGGACCAGATGAAGAAAATATCCTCTCCAAAGGACAAAAACCCAATCTTCTCAAGGCTCAACAAGGAAGTTCTAGAGGATTTCGAAAAGCAACAATATGAACTGCTGGAATTGCTAAAAACATCTGAAGGGCTAAATCTAACAAAAATAAAAACAGGTATCTCCATTTCTAATTTCATTAAGCTTAGAATCGGAGATACCTATAGAGTTGTAATTTATCATAACCTGAGACATTTAATCCAGGCCGAAAATGTCTTGAGTCTCCTAAAAGCTACCGATTTTCAAAGTGATAAAGTAGCTTAATGTATTGAAATCTTCGTTTCGCGTTTCGAGGATTTCCAGGTCTTCTGTAAACCGCTTGCTGACACCACCTGCCAGCCTGAAGTTTCTGGCAATGTTGATTTCAAGACTGGCACCAGGCTCTACATACCAGAAGACGTCTTCTGCCACCTGATCGCCATCTAAGGAGCCAAATCCGGAGCTATCATCTTCATAGTAGCCAAGCCAACCTGCTCCGGCAGAAACAGGGAATGTCACATGAATCACCTGATTGGAGAAAAATACAGGCTCTAAAAACATTCCACCATAACCTCCAATGGGCATTACGTCCTGCGAAGTAACATCCGTGATAGTTGCCGTTGGGATGATTCCATACCCTTCAAAACCTATTCCAAGTGCTCTGTTGATAATCCATCCCCCACGTACGCCAGCCATGACGAGGGTTTCATTTTCCAGTTCCGTACTTTTGAAGGAAAGTGCTCCAAAGCCACCACCGTGATTATTTCTACCTGTAATGGTATGTATATCCCGGCGGCCGTATCGATCGCGTCCTCTTCTCTTTTCCTTTCGCTTAACCTTTACCCAGCCGTCATTATCATCCTTTACCGACTGATAGTAAATGATTTTAGGCTCCCCGTTGTTATTTATAGTACTGCTATTAGTATTGGATGGGTTTGTGCTGTAAACCTTTGGCGGATTTACCACTTTTTTTACAGTGTCTTTTGGAGGAATACTTGGTTTGGTAGTTTCAGGAATGGTATCCTGCTCAGTTTTTACAGTGTCAGAAACGATTGGTTTTTTTTGAGTTGTTGAGTCCGTGGGGTTCGTTGGGTCTTGTGCATGCAGCGTGAAGCTGAAAGCAAAAAACAAAGTAGTGAGTAGTACGTATTTAATCATTTTATTGAAAGTCTTTTTCCTAATGACAACACAAAATTTTAACGGTTTCCAATATCAGGAAAAAAATTCAAATATTTTCTCTAATAGCTATAGACTATCAAATTCAAGTTGTCAAAAAAACGAAAGTCCGCACTTAAAATCATCAAAAGTAATTTCAGAATTTATTTGACACACCTCTCACAGATCAGGTTTCAACGGTAGATACTGATGGTGCCTGATAAATAATATGCCATATTTAATAAAACCCATCAGGTCAAACCTTATTTAAATTACTGCTAATCGGTCAATTTTGATTGAATAATCTTTTATTCTTAGTTGCTTATCTTAATTTTGGGATCGCTTTTGAAAATCAAATAAAAGATGTCAGTATATAACTTCACAGAGATCGAAAAAAAATGGCAAAAGTTCTGGAAAGAAAACAAAACTTTTAAAGCCGATATAGACGAATCCAAACCAAAATATTACATTTTGGATATGTTCCCCTACCCTTCCGGAGCTGGACTCCACGTAGGCCACCCACTGGGATACATTGCGACTGACATCATCGGAAGATTCAAAAAGCTAAAAGGTTATAATGTCCTTCACCCAATGGGTTTTGACGCTTTCGGACTTCCTGCCGAACAATATGCTATTCAAACAGGTCAGCACCCCGCTGTAACTACTGAAGAAAACATCGCCCGTTACAAGGAGCAGCTGGAAAACATCGGCTTTTCCTACGACTGGGACAAAGAAGTTAGAACGAGTGACCCGGACTTTTACAAATGGACTCAGTGGATTTTTAAGCAATTATATAATAGCTGGTATAATAAAAGCACTGACAAAGCAGAAGCTATTGAAGAATTGGTCGCTGCATTCGAAAAAAATGGAAATCAGGAGATAAAAGCTCATTGCGATGAAGACACTGAGCTCTTTACTGCTGATGATTGGAAAGGCTACTCTGATGCACAAAAATCTGCCATTCTGTTGAAATACAGATTGACTTATCTCGCTGATACAGTGGTAAACTGGTGCCCTGCATTGGGAACAGTACTTTCCAACGACGAGGTAAAAGACGGTTTTTCCGAAAGAGGAGGCCACCCGGTAGAGCGCAAGAAGATGCCTCAGTGGAACATGAGAATTACCGCTTATGCCGATCGATTGATTAATGATCTGCAGGATGTAGACTGGCCGGATCCTATCAAAGAAATGCAAAAGAATTGGATTGGTAAATCCAAAGGAGCAGAGGTAACCTTTCAGGTTGAAAACACAGCTCATGAAATCACGGTATTTACCACCAGAATTGACACGATCTATGGTGTTACTTTCCTGGTATTGGCCCCAGAGAGCGAGCTGGTAGAGCAGATTGTATCGGAAGATCAAAAAGAAGAGGTGACCGCTTATGCCACAAAGGCCAAAAACAGGTCAGAAAGGGAAAGGATGAGCGACGTAAAGACTGTTTCAGGAGCGTTTACAGGGGCTTATGCCCTCAATCCATATAATCAGGAGCGAATTCCAATCTGGATTGCAGATTACGTGCTGGCCGGATATGGAACCGGAGCGGTGATGGCAGTACCTGCCGGAGACCAGAGAGATCACGATTTCGCCAAACACTTCGATTTACCGATTCAGCCAATTATCGATGGTACTGAAGTGGACGAAAAAGCAGATCCGACCAAAGAAGGAAAAATGATCAACTCGGGCATATTGGATGGGCTTTCTCCAATGGAAGCGATTGATAAGGCCTGTGACTATGCAGAAGAGAATGGTTTTGGCAAGACCAAAGTAAACTTCAAAATCAGAGATGCTGTATTTGGCAGACAAAGATATTGGGGAGAACCATTTCCAGTCTATTTCAAAGATGATCAGCCTCAGCTTTTGGCTGATGACAAACTTCCTTTGGAATTGCCTCCGGTCGATAAGTTTCTACCAACCGAAACTGGTGAGCCTCCATTGGGTAGAGCTGAAAACTGGCACACAGTAGACGGTTATCCTTATGAAATGACAACCATGCCGGGATGGGCTGGCTCCAGTTGGTATTTTTTCCGATACATGGACCCTGCCAATGATCAGGAATTTGCCAGCAAGGAAGCATTGAATTACTGGCAAGACGTAGACTTGTACGTTGGAGGATCGGAACATGCGACCGGTCACCTGCTTTATTCCAGATTCTGGACTAAGTTTTTATATGACAGGGGATTGGTTCCTGTGAAGGAATACGCTAAAAAACTGGTTAATCAGGGAATGATACAGGGGCGATCCAGTATCGCCTACAGGATCAACGGTACCAACACTTATGTTTCCAAAGGGTTGAGAAAAGAGCATGATACTGCCAAAATCCACGTAGATGTAAACATGGTTGAAAATGATGTGCTTGACATTGAAAGTTTCAAAAACTGGAGACCCGACCTGAAAGATGCTGAATTCATTTTGGAAGATGGTAAATACATCTGCGGTGATGAAGTGGAGAAAATGTCGAAAAGGCTTTACAATGTGGTAAATCCTGATGACATAGTAGCAAAGTACGGTGCTGACACACTCAGAATGTATGAGATGTTCCTCGGACCTCTGGAACAGTTTAAACCCTGGAATACACATGGTATTGATGGTGTTTATAAGTTTCTGAGAAAATTCTGGAGTTTGTATTTTGATGGAAACAATCAGTATCTGGTCAGTGAGGAAAAGGCATCTCCTGAAGAACTGAAAATACTACATAAAGCGATACAGAAAGTGGAAGATGATGTCGACAGACTTTCTTTGAATACTTCTGTGAGCCACTTTATGATTACAGTCAATGAGTTGATAGCGCTGAAATGCCATAAAAAAGAGATTCTGGAGCCATTGGCTATTTTGCTTTCTCCCTTCGCACCTCATATTTGCGAAGAAATCTGGCAGATCATAGGCAATGCAGAAAGCATCAGCAAGGCCAGTTATCCACAGTTTGAGCAAAAGTATGTGGTAGAGGCCTCTCATGAATATCCTGTATCGATCAACGGCAAGGTAAGAACGAAATTGAGCTTTGCAATTGATGAGGACAAGGCTGAAATTGAAAAGCAGGTGCTCGCCAATGAAATGGTACAAAAGTGGACTGAAGGTAAAACTCCTAAGAAGGTGATCATTGTTCCTAAAAGGATTATTAATCTGGTTGTTTAAGTTAAAGTATATCAGGACAGAGTTTGATATAGACCTTTTCATTTAAAGTATTACATAGAGTTTATAAATTAATTCATGATTCATAATCACTGTTTTCAGAGATAACTTTTTTCGAAAAATCAATTTATCAGGCTGTGCGTAAATGAGCTACAGTCTTTAGGCTTAAAGTATACGCAATGGCGGGCGGGCCTGCCAAAAATCCCGGAAGAGGCGATATTTTTGGCCGCTGGGCGGTCCCATTGATTTTTCTTTGCCGGCAATCGGCGTTGTTTGTTTCTTTTCATCTAAGGAAAAGAAATGAAGGTCATCATAGTCAAAAGAGGGCTTACTTTTTTGACCAAGTCTAAAAGGAAGCCTTAAATGACATAAGAATAGTTTTATGATAGAAAAAAATTAACCAGACACTAATGATTATGAATCACTGTTGCCCAGGAAAGATCTGCGTAAAAAACAGTTCTGATATGACGTTTCGGAAATGAGCTGTAGCTTTTAGGCTTAAAATCTGCGCAAAGGCGGGCTGGCCTGCCAAAAATCCCGGATGAGGTGATATTTTTGGCTTGAGTTTTTTGGTTCGTTTTTGTGTCCAAGACAAAAATGAACAAACCTAAGAGACACAACCAAACTTAATGTCGAAGGGGGCTTACTTTTGCGAATACATCTAATATGTCGTATTAAATAGCAATAGGCTAGTTTTTACTGTAAATTATATTTTAATCGGACACTAATGATTATGAATTCATAATTAGCTTTAATTTATAAGCTCAACTTTTACTTTATCGGAAATTTATCTAATCAATATCTAACGTGATTAAACCTATAAAATCAGCAGCTTTTTTACACTTGCATCTTAAAAATAAGTTAATAACTCATTGAATAAGTTGATCAACAGGCAAAATCTACAAAAACTCTTGTTTTTTTAGCCCCTGAGAATTTAAAACAGAAAAATCAACGGTTTTTTTTCTACCCGCAGAAATGAAATAAGTAAACAAAGTATTTTTTTACTTCAATCAACTTTGAAATGCCTAAATAGACAGTTTTTTTAGCTCTCTCAGGTTTGAAATGCTCAAATAAACGATTTTTTTGATCGAAACAGATTTGAAATGCCTAAATAAACAGTTTTTTTAGCTCCCGCAGATTTAAAATGCCTGAATCAACAGTTTTTTTTAGTTCCTGTAAGATTGAAATGCCATTTTTAACGATTGTTTTAACCCCTGATAATCTAGTCGACTATCAGTTTCGAAACGTTTCAGTAATTGCTGTATGAGACAGCAATGATAGAAAAGTGAAGCTGCAACCTTCACTTAGTTTAAGAATCTCAAGCTACATCCTTCTTTCTGAATGGATTAACTTTCACGAGGTTCTTATTTACTCTTTTTGTAAACGTAGAAATCTCCTTCGGGCAGACTCTGTATGTGGGCGACCAAATCCTGTGGTGGAATGGTTAGCTTACGTTTTGCCAGGTCCATCCAGGCTCCTTTCGTGCTGATATGTGCACTCTTCTCTCCTTTTCCATTGAGTATTTCATGATGCAATTCCCATCTACCGCCATCTGCAGATATATTGCCTCTCAGCAATTTCACCGTAATGGTATCTTCTGCCTTCAGCTCTTTGATGAAATTACATTCTTCTTTGAAAAGTATCGGACCGATATTCATCTGAGATAATTTTGCCGCATCATATCCTAGTTCCGTAAAAAACTTGATCCTGCAATGCGCTCCAAAATCATAGTAAGCAGAATGCCTCACATGTCTGTTTGCATCACAATCTGCCCACCTCACTTCAATTTGCTTTTCAAATTCCATTGTATAGCTGTTAAAACCGGTTGCAAGATTAGTTTAAAAAATCTAACGATCAAATCAGGGACTACAGAAAATAAAGTACAAGCAGCCAGCACAGAGTGATCGTAAAAAAAATATCAAAATAGCTGATTACCTTCTTACCAACTCTGGTACTAAGGTGCGATTAAGGATTTTTTTCCATAGAAGCGACTTTTTTAATTGCTGAATGAACTTTGAGTAGGATGATTCCAGACTAATTACATCAATTTTTATCGTATCTGATTGCTGATACAGCCACCTAACTCACGAAGAATTCAAACAGCAAAAGATCAGGTTTCAATTTACGCCTTAGTCATGATCGGCGTATGCCATGAGCGCCTGTGTTATTCATGGCCTAACAGATTACTAACTTTTTTATTTATGCTAAACATCAAAAACAACCTAACCAGGAATGCCTTTCTTTTATATGCATTCATTTTTGCAGCTATTTTTACCAGCTGCTCTAACACCGAAGAGATCGACGATCAAATCGTGGAACAAGTACAGTACGAGCTTGAAGATGGTGTATTTATCACCGTTAAACTAAGTGATAGCCACTTACAGCAAAGTCGCTATTTTAAATCCCTTGATGATTACTACGATCATCTGGAACAGCTGGAAAAGACCGGCGAACCAATTTTAGTTAATAAAAGCCTGTACGAAAAACTCGGTCATTATTTCAATCCGATGGAGATTTCTCTGATGGATGACAATTCCCAGATCGAAATTGGCGATAAAACCTACCGTGCTGACGGCACAGCTGCCTATGAGCTGAATGAAGCCGGGCAGTGGGACAAAATAGTTCACTATGGAGAAGACGGTAATACGGATTTGGATGAAACTTCTATGGTTTACAACAATCTTGGGCAACTTCACTTATTGAAAAGCTATCAGTTTGAGAGTCCAGAAGCGCAAAGAATATATGATAATATGTTGGCATCAAAAGATCAGGCGAAGACAGAGACTATCCACAGAAAAACCTTTGTAATCACCTACGTCGATCTGATTGGCCGCAATCCTTTTCCGTGTGTAAACTGTAATCTTCCTGCCACCGTTCGCTACAGATACAATGGGATCACCTACTCAGCACAACTAAGAGCGGTTGTCTGGAATCAGGAATACTCTAATTGGGGTACAAGGGCTAAATCGGGTACGGCGCTGCAGGTGAAAGACTTCAGTTCCAGCGGTCGGTTTACCACCGATTGGACCATTCCTTCTGATGGCACACGGATGACAACCGATTCTGGCTCTGGGTATAGACCTTATGTGTATTTGAAACACGTAACCAGCGACAATGGAGGAAGTAACACCAAATATCATGTAGAGAAGTTTGGCTATAAATGGCAGGTGACAGCATCCGGAAAGAGAAAAAACAGGTGGAAGACTTTGAGCAATCACTACATCAATTTTAGAGATCCGTCAGGTCCAAGCGGTCTTGGTTTGAGAAGGATCAAAACCGTAAATCGATTTGATTAAGCTCATTGATTTTTGAGTCCAAATCATCTCAGGCTCACAGTGTGGTAGCAGGATAGATAGAATATATCTATCCTGCTACCCTTTGTAGTACTTACTCTTTGAATAGCGCATATTCCATTAAAATTGCTGCTAGCCTGCTTCTCGAAAGTCCAACAATCAACCAACGACACTTCTTCTTTTCCTGAAAACAATTAGTAACAATAACAAAATCGATCCGCCTCCCACAAGCCAGAATATGCTAAAAGAAGGTTTGGCTAAATCCACCGGGTCGGGATTTCCCAACAGGTAAAAGTTACCCCAGTAGAACGGCGCTGTTTTGTCAAAGTCTGTTGTCTGTAGAAAATCCAACTTCGCTTTTTGCAATGCCTCGGGTTTGGACATTTCTGCAGTCAGGTTCCTATAGAATTTTTCGATCAGGTCCGGTGCTGCCAGATCAGCTACTTCCCACGCACTCAATAGCAACGACTCTGTTCCTGCATATTGAAAGGCATGCCCCAGGTTAATAATTCCTTCCCCTGTATTAAGCGATCCCGTTCCGGTATTACAGGCGCTGAGGACTGTGAGTTTTGCAGGTAAATTCAGCACATACAATTCATGACTGTAAAGTGTATTATCGTACAGGCTATCCACCTTGGAAGAGTTGAAGATCAACCTGGAATTCTCGGGGTTTTGTCCATCTATTTCTCCATGTAATGCGATGTGCAAAATAGAATAGTCGCCAGCATTTTCGATAAAGTTCTTTTCGCTGGCCGATTTTCCATACAGGTATTTTCCATCAATGATTCTTGAGATCCTTCTGATTTCATCCCTCGTACCCGGCAGGTCTACCCCATCGTTTCTCAAGTTGGAAAATGAAACGATAGAATTGTCACCCTTGTAGGTTTCTTCATCAAAATAGGAAATTGCCAAGCAGCTTGCTCCTCTATCAGTGTTAGTCCGGTTCTTTTTCAATAGCAAGGTTGCTGAGTTGGCATAACTGATCACTTTCTTTTTTAGCAAGTAGGGCAACTCACGATAATTTTGATGAAGAAACCTACAAGGGTGACAATTCTATC
>JBCBHL010000151.1:0-16093 GCA_038525605.1 Bacteroidota bacterium | reverse complement strand
AATAAGGAAGTGTGAAAACATTGACATAAAAAAAACCGCTGGTAGCGGTTCATCAATATGAAAATATCCTAATTAAGGCGTAGCTTAATTTTTATTTGGGGATCATTCATAATCTCTTTTATGAAAATATCCTTTCTGAATTCTTTCTTGAAAGTCATCCCACGATACAATTCGGAGTACTTCTGATCTATAAAATCAATAAGTTCATTAGCGTCTTCTCTAATCAGATCAAGGAAGGAAGCAAATTCCGACCTATTATGGAGAAGATTTTTAGCATCAATATATCCATTATTAAGGGCAAATTTCACTTTTTTGTAACATCTGCAAGGATTTGACTTATTCACTAATCCACACTGATTATTCATGAAATGAAAAATGTCTTTACGTGATTTTTTCAGTTTAGCTCTGAAATTATCTTTAGAAATATTGAGCATCTCAGACCCTATTGTGTGATCAGCATTGAACATTTCGCCTATTATATATATCAAGCGTTGCTCTTTTGTCAAACACAAAAGCATACCAGACATACACATCAAGTTCATCTCACGAATATAATTTTGATATTCTTTCTTTTCAGCATCATTCATCTCATCGTCCGGAGTGTTGTTTAATGCATCAGCCATGCTATTGAAATTGTTGATCTGAATCTCGCTCTTCTTTCGTTGAGTAGTTAGAAAGTGGTTTAGCACAATTCTATATGCCCAGGTCCTAAATGTACTCCCGTATTTGAAACTGCTGAGGTTTATAGTGATTTTTATCAATGCTTCCTGTGTCAGGTCAGCAGCATCATCCGGATTTCTGACCATTTTCCAGGCGATATTATAAATATATGGCTGATGCTTCAGTAATAGTTTTTCCAATGCATCTTTGCTACCTTCCCTTACCTGATGAATGAGTTCTTCATCCGATCTGTCAGTTCGATATTCTTTAGTAAATGGATTCATACTAGTTTTACTTCTTTCGACGTATCAAAACTCAAAGTGTGAAAAGAGTTTTTTATTTTTTTGATTATTTCACTTTCAAACAATCATTTTATTGGAATGCACATCTCCATGATGCATTTCTTTTCCGGGTGGGTGTTAAAATCATTATGATAGATTTCAAAAGGAGTTTTTTCAGCCTTCTGATAGCCATTTTCATTCATCCAGATAAACAATGCGGTCCATGCTTTGCTAATCTCTTCGACAGATATTTCACTCTTAGCCACAATGTACTTTCCATTTTCAATTTTTGATAAGCCTACTTCACCGTCAACCGCAACAGGTTCGTCCAGTAAAAGACAAATACTCATTCTCACTTTTTCAGCTGGAGTTACTTTGAAACTATCATGGTATATGGTTCCCATTTTGAAATCAGGCTTATCCAGTAATCCTTTAGGGCGAGCCCATTTCATGAGTTGATAAAATGTATCTCCCATGCCTTCATCACCGATTTGGGTGAGGAATACTATTGGTGTTTCTTCAATCGATTTGATCTCTATGTCAGCTTTTGTCGCAAGCCATTTTATTAAATTTTCCATGTTGTAAAGGTACTCTTCAAAATCAGGCGGATTTTTACCATTCTTGCGATCTGTTTGACTGATCTTGCTATATGGTGAGGGGTTTGCTTTGCGGAAAGCTGTTGGACTGATGCCATAATATCGATTAAATGCCCTGGTGAATGCCGAGTTGCTGTTGAAGCCACATAGGTGGGAAATTTCAGCAATGACGACTGATCGATTTCGCTGGAGCAACAGCGCGGCTTTTTCTACTCTTTTTCGGGTAATATACTCGTTGAGTGTCTCGGAGGTGATAGCCTTGAAAATTCTATGAAAGTGATAAGGAGAATAGCAGGCAATATCAGCGACTTTTTCAAGAGAAAGCGTCTCGTGAAGATGATCCTCTATAAAATAGAATGCCTTGTTGAGGCTTTTGAGATACTCCTTGTTGACGAGTTCACTATCCATTGGCATTTAGTTTATTACGAAGATAACAGAACTAAATGGATCGGAATTAACCCCCGGAATAAAACTTCTCTTTGTGCATATTTCGTGGTGAAAGGATTTTCCACAAACTATCCTGATCATAATATTGATAGAGGATTTCAAATCTCTGTCCATACTGGTTGAAGTAAATCTGTTCCTTTAAGACTCTGGAATTGTCGTCGTATAGGTAATCAAAGGACGCAAAAGCCTCCCCTTCCTTTAGGACAGCTTTGCTGATGATCTGATCGTTAGCATTATAAAAAATACTGATATTGTATTTGGTAAATGGTGTTTGCATCGTTTTCATCAATACCTCTACCGGGACACTTTTAGCATTTGTGGTATCAAACGAGATTTTGTATTTGAGTATTTTATTAGTCCTGATTAAAGCGCCTTTTTCTGTCCACCTGAACTGCCAGTCTTCGTCTTCCTGCTGCAGAAAATACAGTTCCGAAAAATGGTGGATTTGTTGAAATATCCTTTCATCTCCTCTCAAGCCTTGCTGTTGCCCGGAAGGCAAAAGAGTCTGTTCTGCTACGAATAATTTTTGATCCTTTTCACCGATTTCATAAATCGTTCTGCTTTTGGTAAGACGGTCGGCGTATGGAATGTTGCTGAGGTATTTGTAGCCAGTAATTTCCAATCTTTTAGACGTGAAAGTAGTGTAGGATCCATCAATTTCTTCACCAGCAAGTGCAGCCAGCATATACTCAAAAAATGAGTTGTCGCTTTCGTCCCAGCTTACATCCTTTTTGGATTTAACTGCTATGATATCATATCCAAACTCCCTGCTAATTGCCTGAAGTGTATCGGTGATCATTTCTTTGTCAAATGCCGGGTTCAGATTTACCTGTAAGGATTTAACTTCTACAACAGGTTGGTCAAATTGTACGGAATCATCTTCATAAAAAATCCTGGCCTGATAAGCATGAGGATAAGAGGGAAGATTTAATCGGTAGATTGAATTGGTGTCATATTGATAAAATTGACAACCACTGAATAATAGCGCAAAAAGTAGTAGTAAGCAAGCAGTTTTCATGATGGAACACTCCACAATAAATATGCCTGAATTGATCAGTTATTTGAAAAAAGAAAATCTTTTTTTCTTCTTTTGGGCGGGCTTGTTAGCCTCAACATATACCTGCTGCATGATTTTTTCAACATCCGGCTCCAGATCTACCAGTCTTTCGGCATTCTTTTCATCAATTTTGAAAGTTGGACATGTTTTTTCGAACGCTGGCTTTTCATCTGTCAAACTGCATAGCAAACCTCTGTCGTAATCCATGTTACAGTTAAGACATATTCTGCAATAGTTTTTCTTGTCCTTAATTTTCATTGATTCTTATTTAAAAGTAGGCAAATATAGTTTAATAATTTGCTAACGGATAACCACTCGTCAACTCATCGACAGAACGCGTATTATTCCAGTTAATCATGAATTTTTAGCAGATAAATTTTCCTTACCCGGAAAGATTTTATCTCGAAAATCATAAACAAGAGCCATCGTAAGAGCTGAATATTCAAGGAACAGGACCCAGTTGGGTAACTCAAAACCAGACGCGTTGTAACCTACATAGGTGAGGAAAATAAAACCGCTCCATACAACCGCAAAACGATATTTACTCGTCGCTGACAAAGCTAATATAGTGGTGATGTACCATGGATGAACAGTAGTGGCAAACAAGAGATAAAACAAATGAATCATCAGAAATATTTCTGCCAATGGCGTATTTTTACGATCCACTTTGATCAGGTAAATAACAATGCAGATAATGGTCAAAATGCCCAATATGGGTCCAATTCGTGCAATTTCATTGTATCCGGTAATAGCAAATCCAATCGCTCTGAAAATGAAATAAAAAGATGCATTGAATTCAAATTTTCTAAAGTAAAGATCAAGACTACTTGTCAGGCCTTGTAGAAACTCCAATGAGATCAATGGGACAAAGGCCAATATGACGATTATGCCAGTCAAAGCATAGTATAAAAATGCCTTTTTGAAAGAGAGGTATTTCAATAAAGCAGGCATATACATGATCGGTAATAGTTTGGCAAGGATGGCCATCGCTACAGCAGTAGCGCCTTTAATCACACCATTACGTTCCAGGAAAAATACAGATAAAAGAATGAAAAAGATCATCACGCTTTCAAAATGCAGGTTACCTGTAAACTCAAGTATGACCAGTGGGTTTAGAAAATAGATAAATGCGACTTCAGGTGATACCTTCCTGGCAGAAGCCAGTTTTCTGATGATGAAGAAATTTCCAATGTCGGCAGCCATGATAAAAACCCGCATGACGGTGACAGCACCAATCAGGCTGTCGGGAAAGACCCAGACGGAAAACCAGAAAAGCAACTGATTTAACGGAGGATAAATTGTAAAATATTCAGTAGAGTTTAGATTTTGAAATAATTCCTGATCGATACCTGGGATTTGCTGGTTTAGAAATGCTTCCGGCAAACTTTCGAATGGATTGATTCCTGCATTTAATAATCGACCGTCCCATATAAACCTAAAGTAATCATCAGATAGCACTGGTAAGCTCAAAAGCAGGATTACTCTGGCAGTGAGGCCTACAATAAACCAGTGTTTTGTTTTTGACGCATCATAAAAAGCACCAAAAATGTAAGCCCCAAATAAGAAAAGGAAACCTGCAATCAGGGGAAAACTATCATGTCTTTCGATTGCAAAAGTATAACCAGTAATCAGAGCCAGTATAATGAAGGAAGCAATCCATCTTGCCACCGTCAAATAATTACTGTTTAGCTCAGAGTTACTAATCACTAAGCGCCTTGTATGGGTTTAACTGAGAGAATAAACACTGATCCAAAACCTACTGCCAGCATCAAGTGGAAGAAAATCAAACCAAAATCCCCCAGTCTGATTCCGCTGATAATGCCAAAGATAAAATACAGACAAAACAGCCCTTCTATGAGCGTAGCAAAAGTAATCTTTGGCATAATGTACTTATTGCCCTGCCATTTATCTCCACTTTTAATTACATTAAATTTCGGTGTTCTGATAAATGGCGATTTGAATCCGAGGTAGCCTTCCAGTACTGCAATCGCATTGTGAAATGCCAGCCCCATACTGAAAGTTAGAAATAGCGGAAATCTGATCAGGTAATATTTGAAGGTATCTCCTGGCTCGATTTTTTTAGAGGAGGCCCAGTAAAAAGCTGCGATCGCCAGAAAACCGATTACAAAAATACTTCCAAGGTCAAATACCAGTCCCATTGAAGGATTGGCTTCTTTGATGTAAAGCATTGGAATACTCAATGTCGCCGCGACTAAAAGGAATACAAACACAGAAGAGTTGAGTAAGTGAAAAAATGCATGCAACTTTTTTCTGAAAGGTAACTTTGCGCCCAGTACATTCAAAATATTTTTTCTGGCAGTCTCGGCTGCTCCTTTATTCCATCTGTATTGTTGCGATTTTACGGCAGGCATTAAAATCGGAAGCTCAGCCGGAGAGATGACATCTTCCAGGTATTTAAATTTCCAACCCTTCAGCTGTGCCCTATAGCTTAAATCGAGATCTTCCGTCAAGGTATCTGACTGCCAACCACCAGCTTCGGCAATACACTGTTTTCTCCACACTCCTGCAGTACCGTTGAAATTCATGAAGCTATCAGCGATGTTTCTGCCTTTTTGCTCAACGGTGAAGTGAGCATCCAGACCGAAAGCCTGCATTTGAGTAATCAGGGAATAATCTTTGTTGAGGTGTCCCCAACGTGTTTGTACCATGCCAATGCTTTCATTCGCAAAATGAGGAATGGTATTCTTCAGAAAGTCAGGTTCAGGAATAAAATCAGCATCAAAAATAGCAATGAATTCACCTTTGGCGATTTCAGTACCGTATTTTAATGCACCGGCTTTGAAGCCAGTTCTTTCCGGTCTGCGGACCTGTTCAATATCTAATCCTCTCGATTGAACTTCTCTTACTTTTTCTGCGATCTTTTCAATAGTCTCATCTGTTGAGTCGTCAAGTACCTGAATTTCCAACTTGTCTGCGGGATAATCAAACCTGGAGACAGCTTCGATCAGCCTTTCGATCACATACAACTCATTGTAAACAGGTAACTGGACAGTCACAAAAGGGAAGTCATCATTTTGATGAGTTGTTTCGTCCACGTCTTCAGGCTCATTTTTTTGCTTTCTCAGATAATGCAAAGTGAGATGAAATTGCCCCAGGCTAAAGATGTTAATCATAAACAATGCAAGGGCATAACCTGCTACTAATATCCACTCTACTGTCATAAGTATTTAAAAATAGTAGTGATTATTTTATATCCGGCTCCTATTGTTCCTTTTATGGTACCGGAAACTTTAGAAACGCCAATTCGCTTACGGTAATTGACAGGAACTTCTATTATCTTCATTTTCTGTTTGGCAGCTTTCAACTGCATTTCCACAGTCCATCCATAGGTTTTATCCTGCATATCGATAGCGACTAATTGGTTGTAACCAATTGCCCTAAAAGGCCCAAGATCTGTGTATTTAATCCCGTAAAACATTTTAATCATCGTGGTTGCCAGCCAGTTACCAAAAACCTGCTGAATGGTCATAGATCCTCTTTCACGTTTCCCGAGATTCCGCGAACCTATCACCATATCAATCCCCTCTTCAATTATCGGTTTCACTAAATTAGGCATTTCTTCCGGGTAATCTGAATGATCGCCATCCAGAAAAACGACTATATCAGGCTTTTTGTCCAGCTCATTAATATATTGGATTCCTTTGAGGCAGGCATTGCCATAACCTCTTTTTTCCTCTTTAAGTGCTGTTGCACCTTTACTAAGAGCCGTGTCGAAGGTATTGTCAAAACTGCCGTTATCAACTACTATTACCTCCGAAACCAAACTATCAGGAATCTCATCTATCACCAACCCCACTGCATTCTGCTCATTAAATGCAGGAATTATTACCTTAATATCCGGTTTCAATAATCCTATTAAAATTAATCAGGAGGCAAAGATAGAATAATTCACATAAGATTGTAGTCTGTTTGGAGACAGTTACTTTTGAATAAGGTAGTAAAAAGAAATAAGCCGATATTTACTGGCCAACTAAAATACCTACAATAATTCCATCAGAAGTGGTGTTTTCATTGCTAAATGATCGATAGTAGGAAATATTAAAAGCCCCAAGGATATTTTCGATCCCAATGCCAGCTTCCACATAATGATCCCTGTTAGCAGTTTTTAAATAATTGACAGAAAGTGCCAGGGATGCCTTTGTCTGGCGAATCAAAGGTAGTTTTTGCAAGACACTACCATTGAATCCGTGTCGGTAATTTGCTCCGAAAAACTCATCGGCAGTACTGTAATCATAGTAATCCAGCAGTTGATATCGCAGATTGAAATTAGAATTGTTATTCTGAAATACAGTCCTGTTACCAGAGAAATGGAAGAATTCAGTTGCAAATACTGTCGTGTTCTGTAAAAACCGCCCATACGATGCTGATAAACTGCTGGTACCGGCAGTACCAATTCTCCAGGAATCTTGAACATTTGCCCAAATGAATTGATAGTTGCTTTCATCTCCTCCATATTCATAGGCGAGCTTGATAATTGGGTAGACAGTATTCAAAATCTCTTTTCTTGCCGGAAGTTCATTATAAGGTCTGGCAATGGCGAAGCTGATCATTGCGCCCACTTTAAACAAGCTATTGGATGTAAAATCGAGTTCATTTCCGTTGATCACTGCTGCATTGGCTGTATAGTTGAGATTTTCTTCTTTCCTGAAAGAGAAATCGTTACTGTTGGTAAGCGGAGATCTATTGGCATATTCGGACGATAGCGTCAGATCAAAGCCATTGAAAAGCTCTTTCTTATATCTAACCTGAACAAATGTCTTTTCAAAGATTTTCATGTAATTCTCGCCTAAAACGAGACTGTAAAAGGTGTTGTTTAATGGTGATATCGACTGAAAACCACTGATTTGATCGATGTAATGCCCTCCCGCCAACGATATTTTACTGGGTTTGTAAAGGTTTAGTTCCTGTTCAACACTTACTTTACCGTAGAACCTTTTACTGGAAAAGCCATATCTGATTTCCGGAATAATGACTGATTTTCTTGTGCTCGCTGCGGTTCTTTCAAACCTGGGACGAATGTTGATAACGGCACCTTCTACTGTATTGAAATTGATTTGATTAAAAATCGACTGGGTGTTTAAAGTCCAGTAATTCGACAGTTTGTAGATGTTTTCGTTTAGTAAAGCCGAAGCAAGTGAAAATCTTTTTTGCTTAACCGAGTCAGCAACAGCAGTACTATCAGATTGGTTAGTAGGTATATTTGTATTTAAATCTTCTGCAGGTTTGGTAAGTGCATCTTTTTGATAGGTTTCAGTTTCTTCATCAGTGAGCGGAATAGGTCTGCTATCAGCCCAAAATTCATTGGATTTACTTCTTGCCCCATCTGCTATTCTGTAGCGCAATCCTGTTGGTAATGGTTCCTTGTTCGAAATATCGAAGTTGTAATCGGACTGAACTGTGTGATAATATGCATCGATTGAATTTGATGCTTCCACATTGAAATCTACAGAAAAAGGAACCCAGGTGTTTTTCTCATTTAGTTCCACGTAAGCAACTTTCAGCTCAATTTCACCTATTCCTGAAGCATTAGCAGAGATAAACACATGAACACCATAAATTCTCCAACTGTCTTCTATGATATAGATATGGCCTGAAAATGCAGGTAGCGACGGATATTTTGGAGTTACCTTGATTTTGTTGATCAGCTTTTCATTTTCCATGAAAAAACCTTCGAACTCATATTCGTAAAATGAAAATGCATCATTGGCGATCGGCGAAACAAAGCTCAGTGTATTGACACGGAGCGTTCTGTTGCCATAAAACTGTAAAAAATTGGCTTTGTTAGCGCTGTATTTGGAAGTATCTCCTGAAAGTATTGAGGCGGTAAGTGTTTCAGTACGCTGATCCTGACCCGTAAATCTGATGTTCGACATAGACTCAGATAAATAGAATATGCCGGGCGTTGATTGCAGAAGAGTGCCAAATAAAGTCATGCTAGCACCTTCTCTTTCAGCTTTGGCAAAGATTTTTGTATAAGCAGCGTGTTCATAATCTTTGAATTCGTTTAAATAATCCTTTCTTTTTTTCTGGGCATTCCGAATAATCTCGTAAGCCGGATCTTCACCATTTGCATTTACAACTACTTCTTTTAAACTGAGTATTTCTTCCCTGAGACTTACATCAAATTCCACATCTCCATTGGTGAGGTCGATTTCGTGCGCCTGACTTTCAAAACCGATAAATTGATAGGTAAGGCTGTGCTTTCCTTTAGGCAATTCCAGTAGATATTCTCCCTGGAAATTAGCCGAAGTACCCTCCGAGGTTCCTGTGATGATGATGTTGGTGTAAGGTAGCGGCTCACCTTTGTTGTCGGTAATATTTCCTGAAATGGAATAGTTCTGTGCGTTGACGAATGTTGTTAATAATATGAATGTGAGTGAGAATAGTATTTTCATGTAAATATGTCGGTTACGATTATTTGTAATGATGATTCATAAATGATGCCAGAGGTTGCAGGGTGAAGAAAATTTTTTATAAAATCGGAGTTGGCCGGATTTTGTTCTCTATGCAGTCAGGATATTGTCAGTCGGAGAGATTTGATGTAATTAATAATTGCAGATTTGAAAGCCAGAGAGGCCACATGTGGAGCTTGTTCATGGGAAAGAATATGATTTTTTCGATTGTCCAGATCAGGCCAAATTAGACTAATTATTTGATTATCAAATGCTATTGATATTTCAGAAATCTCTATTGGGTTATCTTTTCTTCTTTTTTATAGAAAGTATTAAAAATTCACTTTTAATATTTTGTAATTCCACCAATTTATTTACTTTTGCATTAAACCGATGATCGTGCTAATAATAAAGCGATCGATAAATTGTTCAGATAAATTGAAAGCCAGATTCACATAAGCAATTCAATTTTATATGTATTTCCCGAAAAGATGTAGAAGGCATTATTGTGTGTTCTAAATCTACTGTTCAGTTGATCTAAATGACTGATAGCGCAAGTATTTTTCTGTATGAAAAATGCTGATTGATAATGCTGTCTAAATTTTTATCAACAACCCACTTCATTAGCTGTAAAAGCTGAAATGAAGTGTATTACTGTCATTTTAAAAACTAAAATAATAACCGTAATGAAACGTATTTTATTATTATCATTTTTTGTCCTGTTATTTACCGTTCAAGTTAGTGCTCAACTGTATGAACAACAAATCTCTGCCTCATCTGCTGGAGATCAAACCATTGCACTTGGTCGATACCGAATCGGGACTCTCATTGATATTAAGTTAAGCATATTAGGTGGATGGACTGAGGATGGTGGTAGCTACCAGATTGCTGCAGACTGGGGTGGGACGCCTCGCGTCATTTTTAGAAGTGAAGGTCATATTGCCACAAGGCTAAAGTTTTATGGTTATAAAGAGAATAATGCCTATGCATACATTTTTGCAACCTGGGATAATCAATCACCGGGTGAAAGTAGTGTAAATGAATTGAAATTCTACATTTCATCAAACACAGAATTCAACACTAACCTTACTGGCAACTTCTCCAATGCTACCGAATTAGTAAGCGATTTGGCAGTTTCAACATCAGGAAAAGTAGGAATAGGTACAAGTGCGCCAAACGAGAAACTTACCTTGGTGGATGGTCAGATGTTTATTGGACATACAAGTGTAAATCAGACTGAGTCCGGTAGAATAAGGTTTTCCGAGTATACAAACTCTTTTCAAGGTGCCTATATTCACTATGATGGTAATGCCAATAATTTCAATATTGGCGTCCATCCTGGTGTTGATTCAAACAGTGCAAACGACATAAATGCGATTTCGATTGTAAGGAACAATGGAAATGTTGGAATTGGTACCAGTTCGCCGACCCACAAACTATCTGTAAAAGGCACCATTCGTTCCAGGGAAATTGAATGTGAATTCGATAACTGGCCGGATTATGTGTTTGCTGATGCATATCAATTGAAATCATTGGATGAAGTATCGGCCTTTATCAAAGAAAACGGTCACTTGCCCAATATTCCTTCAGCTCTGGAAGTAGAAAATAATGGTGTCAAATTAACCGAAATGAGTGCCAGTTTGCTGGAAAAGGTAGAAGAACTGACACTATATACCATCAGTCAGGAAGAGAAAATTAAGGACCTAACAGAGCAAAATCAGGAGCTCAAAAATCAGGAGGCGCTGATTCAATCACTGCTCGAGAGAATCGAGAAATTAGAAAAGTAATTATAACCATTAATTATAAACTATCATGCGAAAACTGTTTTTCAGTTCATTTTTGTGTCTTATAAGCCTCTTTGGCTATTGCTAAAATGAACCAATCTTCAAGGAGATGCCTGTCGTTTCTCCTTCTCCCAATGCAATGGCATTCAATAAGTTTATAGTCGTACTAATGTGGCACTACACCAGAATACCCAACATAACTGTGCCTGTTCGCACGCTACGTCTTTCACAGTTGACTGTGCTTGTTAAATTAAAAAGTGCTACCAATATCATGCTGACTGAACTTCTGTCAATAATCCACTTCATCAGCTTTAAAGGCTGGATTGGGGTGTTTAACGATCATTTTAAAACTAAAATAATAATTGTAATGAAACGTATTTTATTAATTTTATCACTATTTCTATCTCTGTCTGTCAGTTCACAAGCACAGCAGTTTTTTTCAAATCCCGGCATTAGAATTGGAGGAAGTACCAGTACCTGGAACTGGCGAATCTATCGATCTAATACCGGAAGTTTCAATCAAAGTCTGTTGTTTGCCAATGTTGGCGCAACAGCAAATGTCGAAACAATCCGAGCCAGGTTGACCCAATGGGGTGGCTTGAGTCTGGGAGGAACATATATTGCCTCCTCAGACTTGTTATCGGTGAATGGGGATGCCAGAGTTTCAGGTGACCTTATTTTACCACTACTTAGTAATCAATCAGGTGTAATTACATTGAAAGGTGAAGCATCGGACAATGCCTCTATTCACGCAGAACAGTACGGTTCAGGAACCGGATCGCGATTGAAGTTTCAGGTAGGTAACGACCCTGATGATTATTTTTCATTTGTGCATAATCATTACTCACTTGATGATGTGGAAGTATTAAAAATTTCACGAAGTAACGCTGATCTTGCTGGAGACTTTCAGGTGAGTCAGATGGGCCATTTCAAAGGCTGGACTTCAAATGGCTTGACAGGTTTAGGGCTTGATATTGGAATAGCGAATGGCATTGGTAATATCATGACCTATGATAGAACAAATGCGCAGTATCATAATATGCGATTGACGGCCAGAGCAGGTGGTGACAAAGGACTTTTTATCCACACGAATGGAAATTTTGGGATAGACATTGTTTCTCCTTCGCACAAACTAACAGTAAACGGTTCTATTCGTTCCAAGGAGATTGAGTGTGAGTTCGACAACTGGCCGGATTATGTGTTTGAAGATTCTTATGAATTGAAGTCATTAGATGAAGTATCGCAGTTCATCGCAGCAAATGGTCACCTGCCTAATATCCCATCAGCTCAGGAAGTAGAAAACAATGGTGTCAAATTAACCGAAATGAGTGCCGGTTTATTGGAAAAAGTAGAAGAACTGACGCTCTATACCATCGATCAGGATAAAAAACTAGCTTCTCAGACACAGCAGATTTCAGAGCAAAAAGATCAGCTTCAAAAGCAGGAAGCGTTGATTCAGTCGCTGATTGAAAGAATCGAGAATTTAGAAAAATAGTAACAACCAAAATAATTAATAACCATGAAGAAAATAATTATAAATGCACTATTGTGCATGTTCCTCTGTTTAACAGGGCGTGTATATGGTCAAGAATATTTAGCACCGATCCAGATACCACCTGCACCAGGAGCAGCAAAAATTGCTCAGTTTAACATAACTCCAACTAATTTGTATACAGGGACACATAATTTGTCAATTCCTCTTTATAGTATACCACTAGACGGAGTTACAATCCCATTATCTATTTCTTATCATTCTGGAGGAATTAAAGCCTCGGAGAATTCAGGTGTGACTGGACTTGGTTGGGCTCTTAATGTAGGAGGAATCATATCTAGGACAGTACAAGGATATAATGATCTGGCAAATAAAGCCGGACATATGATTGGATATGTTCATGACCCAAATCCTGTACCAACTGCTTTTAATGCAGTTCCTAGTGGTGATAACTGGGTAATAGATGATCCCGCATGGAATTATTGGAGTAGTGGAAGAAGGGATTCCCAACCAGACATTTTTACTTACAATTTTCTGGGTTCAGCTGGTAAATTTGTACTTAGCAAAAAGAATGTAAATAACGATGTAGAAGTAATAAAGCTTGAAGAAAATGCTGATATCATCGAATTTGATTTATTAAACGACAAATTTACTGTAGTAACTCCATTAGGTTATATAGGGATTTTTGACGTTCTGGAATATACGACTGTAGCAAGCGGATATAGTTGCAATACGGGTGCTGATACAGGTTGTGATCCCCAATGCATCGATATGCTCCAAATTATTAACGATGGAAAAAGAGCAATTACCAGTTGGAAATTAAGCGAGGTTGTGAGCCCCATGGGAAATAAAATTAAATATGAATATGCTCTAAATAATGATGGGTTTAGTGACTATATGACCATTAGCTCAAAGTCTTTTGATGAGGTTAATAGTGTGCGTTCGTCTTATAATGACGGAGACCCTTTTTCGCAAAGTTGTTCAATGGTCATCAATGAACACCTGTATCTGACCCGGATTTACAGTGATGATACTGAGATTAATGTCGATTTTAATTACAGTGATAGAGATGATATCAAAAAGCTTGATATATGGTTAAATAATTTTCAGGGTGAGAGAAATAACAAACTCCCAGATCCCGAAAAAGCAAGAAAACTAACTTCCATAGTAATTAGTAATGATTTTGCAGGTTCTTCTTTGGACAATGAAATTAAATTTTATCAAACCTACTTCAGGTCAGATAAACTTGGTGCCTTGGATCAGGAAGATTATTTAAGGTTAAAATTGGATGGTGTTCAGGTAAACGATCAGTTGTATCAATTTGAATATGCCGAAGGAGTAGAAGGGCTCCCACATAAGTCTACAAGAGGAGTAGACTATTGGGGATTTTATAACGGTAAAGATTTCAACCAACGAATAAGTCCGGTTATCGGCAACCTACAACCAATCGAGCAAGTTGCTGGTGATGATTTTAGCTTTTGGGAAAACCCAAACTTTTATTATCAGACTGAAAACAGAAAAGCCAATTTTAGTTACGGAAGCGCTGGTATATTAACAAAAGTGATTTACCCAACTGGTGGTTATTCTCAGTACAACTATGAATCTAATACTTACAAACTTGTAGGGGATGAATATAATGTTCCATCTGGAACTGTGACAAAATCTGCTTCCGGACTTGTTGATGAATCAATAGAAACTTTTGAATATAGTGGCCAGACCTCTGCGGGTGGAAATTGTTCATCTCCTTTGGTTATTACTTTAAGAGTTCAGTGCAAGGATTTTTTCCTTGGGAACTCCTGTGAAGTGGATCCTGCTGACATGCAAAAAACGGCCGTAGAAATTCTTAAACCTGATAACACTGTTTTAACATCTTTAAATTATCAATTTTTATGGGCCAGTAATTCCAATAATTATGAACAAACGTTCAACTTTGATAGTCAGCCAGAGGGTGTCTACACTATTAAGACTTATCATGAGAAGGATGGTACTGATCCGGGAGCTGAAACGAAATATTATGGTTCCGCGACTGTAAATTATTCAAGAGCTTGTTTACCAACTGATGTTGATCCGATCATTAGTATCTCTAAGACGCAAGTGGCAGGGGGAGCACGAATCAGAGAGATACTAAATTTCGATACTGATGGCACATTATTAGCAAAAAGATCTTTCGAATATGTAAATCCATTAGACTCTGAATTACTTTCCTCAGGAAAGTTGATGACACCATTGGCGCATGTTTACAAAGAACAAATAGTTAAGGATGTTAATGACGATGGAACGCCTGATACGGAATACCATTACATCACAAAGTCCTTAAATGCATTGCCAGGAACATATTCTGCCCAAGGAAATCATATCGGCTATTCAGTTGTACGAGAGAATTTTGTGGGAACAGATGATACTGAAAATGGCTATAAGTACCATTATTATTTCAATGCGCCTAATACATTCACGGAGACGGGAGCTGCTATAGTTAACTCTTACAATCATGTAAATGGTGAGAAAGAGAAAGAAGAGATATTTGATAAAGATGATGTCGAAAAACAGAATACAACCTATAATGATTTACACGAGGAATTGCCCAACCCTGTAAGCTCAATTGTCTTTGAGCGTTTTAATTTCTTTCAGGAGTATGGCTTAAGTGGTCATGGACATGTTTTTAATACGAATATTACGTATATAACTCACGAGGAAATCAAAAGGAATTTCAATAGAGTTAAAGAAATAACTACAACACAGGTTTTACCTGAAGGACAATTAGCTGTAACCCAGAATTTTGAATACAATTCGAACTTTCAACTAATTGAGTCCTCTACGACCAATAGCAATGGGGAAGTGATTAAAACAAAAACAAGGTATCCTCATGATATTGCCAGTGCTTCAACTACAGTGCAAGCTATGAAAGATCAAAATGTACTACTCCCTATTGAAGAAATATCCCTGGTAGACAATGTGGTAGTCAGTGCCGCTGCAACAAAATTTAAGCTTGTTAATGGAATAATCGTTCCCGATACTTCCTACCAATACAATCTGGATCTAGGTTCGCATACGATAACTTCCAATGGGCATGGGTTTTCATCTACTTATGAACCTGTCATATCCTTTAATAAATATGACAATGAGGGGAATCTACAAGAATATCAAAGTCGCAACGGAGTGCCTGTCACAGTTATTTACGGTTATGGAGGGAATTATCCGGTTATTCAAATTGAAGGTGTTACTAAGCAGGATTTAATTGATAATAACCTGTCAACCTCATTTGTATTAGGGATCGCAGAAACTGATTACACGTCTTTCAAAGATGCTTTTCCTGATGCTTTTGTCAGTGGCTATCAATATGATCCGGGCGTTGGCATTATAAAG
>JBCBHL010000150.1:0-16388 GCA_038525605.1 Bacteroidota bacterium | reverse complement strand
GTTTACAGAAGCAGAAAGCCATTTGACCCAACCAGGTTTTTCAGCTATGTACAAGAAAAATTTCCGGGTACCATCATAAGAAGTAAAGGACTATTTTGGTTGGCTTCACGCCCGGAACAAGCCCTTGTCTGGGGCCAGGCAGGTGGTTCGCTTAAAGCAGATAGTGCGGGCGTTTGGTGGAGTAGTATGCCGATGAGAGATCGACAACAATATCTTGGCTACATCGAAAACCAAAAAGAGATAGAATCGGGATGGGATGCCAAATTTGGAGACAGAAAAAATGAGATTGTCTTTATAGGGCAGGAAATGGATGAGGAAATGATCAGAACTGATCTGGATAATTGTCTAAGCACCGAAGATGAATTAGCAACTGATTTCTGGGTAGATGGTTACAGAGATCACTGGCCTATTCCAAGATATTCAAATGTAGAATAATCCTTGGGACAGTTAGAAAAGGATCAATAAATAATATTTTTTATAAGGCTCTATCAAGATTAAATTGGAAACGACACAGAAAAAGATTCATATTAAAAACACGCTCACAGGGCAAAAGGAAGAGTTTAAGCCTATCTCAAAAAATAAAGTCGGGATGTACGTTTGCGGACCGACCGTTTATGGAGAACCTCATCTGGGTCATGCCAGGTCTGCCATTACTTTTGATGTGGTTTATCGCTACCTCAAATTCATTGGTTATGAAGTAAGGTATGTGCGAAATATCACCGATGTGGGACACTTGGAAGATGAATTAAGTGGTGAGGGTGAAGATAAAATCGCCAAGAAAGCAAGATTGGAACAACTGGAGCCGATGGAAGTAGCGCAACGATACACCAATTTGTATCGCGACACGATGGCAAAGCTCAACATCCTTCCGCCTTCAATAGAACCGACAGCTTCCGGTCATATTATCGAACAAATTGAGGTAATCAAGCAGATAATTTCAAACGGATTAGCTTACGAAGCTAACGGCTCAGTATACCTGGATGTGAATGCCTACGCAGAAAAATACCATTATGGTGAACTCTCAGGCAGAATCCTGGATGAATTACTAGCCGGAAGCCGTACGCTGGAAGGACAAAAAGAAAAAAAGCACCCTGCTGATTTTGCCCTTTGGAAGCATGCTGATGCGTCACATATTATGCAATGGCCTTCACCGTGGGGACAGGGCTTCCCCGGTTGGCACATAGAGTGCACTGCAATGAGCAGCAAGTACCTGGGTGTCCCTTTTGACATTCACGGTGGTGGGATGGATTTGAAATTCCCACATCATGAGGCTGAAATCGCACAGAGTTATGCCGCGTTCGGTTGCACACCTGTCAACTACTGGATGCATAACAATATGATGACACTCGATGGTCAAAAAATGGCCAAGTCAAAAGGGAATTTCATTTCGCTAAACCAGATGTTTAGCGGGGATCATGTGTTGCTGGAAAAAGCCTACGATCCAATGACTGTCCGTTTTTTGATGTTACAGGCACATTATGGAAGCCCTATAGATTTTTCAAACAAAGCATTAGAATCTGCAGAAGTAGCTTGTAACAAGCTTTTGAAAGGTCTTGATGTAATCAACAATTTACAGATTGAAAAGGCTGGTACTGTCGATGAGTCGCTATCAAATCAGATACTGGCAAAATGCGAAAATTGCTTCAGCAAAATGAATGATGACTTCAATACTGCAGAAACAATCGCCTGCTTGTTTGATTTATTATCCGTAGCGCGCAAGGTTGAACAATCTAGGAGCCACATTTCTGAAGAGTCATTGGATAAGCTGAAAATCACCTATACAGGATTCTTAAATGATGTGTTGGGTATCAGCAATGAAGAAAACTCCGCGACGGACTTATTACCTGAAGTGATGGGTATTCTAGCTGAATTGAGGCAGGATGCCCGAACTAAAAAGGATTTTGCACTTTCCGATTTCATCAGAGATCGTTTAGCTGCTGTTGGAATTCAAATGAATGATGGCAAGGATAAGTCTACTTATGAAATCAACTAATAATTCCTGAGAAGTTTTTTCAGTACCTACAAAGCTTAAATAAAGACGTTTCTATGCTTTTTTGATTCATAGACTGACCAATTTCTATTAATTACAAGTAAGTTGGTTTTGTTAGTTGAGATTCCAACCAAAGATTAACAGGATCAAATACATCTGGTTGAAAAGCAGGTTTCATGAGATCATAGCATGTAAGACATATGGTATCAATACGTACTACCCTGAAAACAATACCTATATAAAAAGCCCCAAAAAGGGGCTTTATCATTTTTAGACCTTAAATTTTACTTTGTAATTACAGGATCTACTAAGCGTCTCTTACTGCTTGTGGCAATGTCTTTCGAAAATTGTATCACAACCTCCATTCCTTGAAAAACAATGATCATCGTCAGAGCAGCAGTTTGTATTGTAAATAGTACCATTCGAGCCTGGTCTTCCTCCCTTTACAGTATTGGTAACTTCTGTCTGAATGTTTGTAACAAAACTTTCAACTTTTAGGTCTTTCAGATTTAACTTAGATTTTTTCATGATTAATTCATCTTTTTTTGTTGCCTACTCTCAAATGACTTTTCGGCTTCCGTCCTAAGCATTTTCATGCGCTTGTTCTACTATTGGTTGCATGAAGTAATCGGAGGTAATCAGGAAGGTGAGAAAAAATTAAAAAAAAGAAGCAGGCAATATTTTTAGCATTATTCAAGGTAATCTACGCTAATCCTGTTTATTCCTTTTGCCCTCATGCCGGGCATGCACTTACTTTTTGTTTTGACACAAAAACTAAGGAAAAAAGTCAAGGCTGTGATGAAAATTACTAAAAATCAATCGAATTCTCTGAAAACTTGGGAAACTCCTTCGTCAGACACCTCAAGTTTTTTAACCGCTTCTTCGACTGATTTTCTTAACGCATTTTCATCAAGGCCAACAATAAAACCACGCAAATGTAGAATTTCGCTCTTTTTTGGATTTTGAGAGTAAACTTTTATCTTGAAATGTGTTTGTAATCAACATTTAAGACTATTTATTGAATCAAATAATTTTAATGATGTTACTCTCTTAATTTCGTTGATCTAACAAAATGATCAGGCTGCACTTTTCCTGAGTCTGTAGATAATGAAGCCTGCTATCAGCAGTCCTGCAATCAGGAAACTGTGCGTTAGTGCAGAGTTCTCTTCCTCATATATCGGGCTATCATCTCCTAACACATAAAATGAAGACCAATAAAACGGATCACTGGTGTGTTCATCAGCTACTTCCTGAAGGAATCTGTTTTTAGCATTTCTGAGCGCCTCGCTTTTCCTTTTACCTGCTTTCAATTCCTGGTAAAAGAATTTCATGATATAGGGCGTAGAAAGATCTGATACCTCGGACCTACTGAGCACAAGCCCAGGGACCCCGGCATAGGCAAAGGCTCTTCCCAGACTCATAATTCCTTCGTTAGAAGTTATCTGTCCTGTCCCTGTATTGCAGGCACTTAAGACCGCCAATTCAGCATCCAGATCCATCAGATATAATTCTTCTAAATGGAGTCTGCCGTCTTCTTGCTCTCCATCACTAAAAAACACAAGTCCCTCAGAATCAAAGGATAAATCTCCATGTATTGCCAGGTGCAGAATTCGGTAATTCTGAGACTCTTCTTTAAATAGCTGTTCACTGGCAGCTTGACCATAGTAGTAGTTTCCGTTCAGAATTTGTGAAATCTCACGTATTTCCAGTAAGCTTCCTGGTAGTTTATTGAGTGACTCATCCCGAAAAAGCTCCATCGACAGTTGACCTCCTGCTACATCACTTTCTTCACCGTAAGAAAAGGCCAGCACTTCTCCGTCAAATTCTTTCCTTTGTTCCGGCTCGCTGAAGACAGATTCCAAGGAAAATCCATACACTATGTTGACATCTTCAATTAAATATCTACTCTGCCCGAAAGGAGATTTTAACAGATCAAAATTCAATTTCCAGATTACGCCATCGGGAATAACTATCAGATTTTGGATATCTGCCTTCCTCTGAGAAGCTATTACTTCCTCAACTAAATCTTCATAGCCTCCCTCCTTCAACGGAAAACTGCTAATTTTTTCACTACTGTTACTGATGGTCAGTATATGCAAAACTGAATCGCTCAGCATAAATGATAACAACGTTGTATGAGGTAGCAGTCTGTTTTGTATTTCCTCTAAACTGTAGTTGGTTCCACCATATTTGTATTGGAAGATTTTAGGGTATTCCTTTTTTACTTGTTCTTTGAGTAAATCCAGCTTACTGCTCAAAATCAATATCATGGAATCACTGACTTCACTATCAATTTGACCAGCATACATTTTAAGACTATCCCGCAAGTTTTTATCAGTTTCTCTGATAGTTTGTGGCAATTGATTCAATGCTGCGCTATAGTTCTTCTGCGCATACAGTTTAACAGATTTGTTCACCTCCATCATCGTGATGATTTTATGAATGTACTTACTTTCATTTTCATCCTTCATCAACGACTGATACCCCAATACGATATCACTGCTAAGTTTTTTAACAGAAGCTATTAATTCCGGACTTGTCAGAAACGGATATTCTCCCTGCGATAGTTCTTTGATTTCATTGAAGGTAAGGTCAAGATACTTCTCAAATAGATCAACAGAAGCCGTTTCTTTATATGCTTCCAACCGCTTTTCGAGCGCAATTACAGCCAATCTTACCTTATCATAAAAACGGTTTGAATCCGATCCATACCGGCCATTGTGATACAATGAACTGTCATAATATATGATAGATTCTTGAAATTCCTCTTTTCTGGAATGATACTTCCCCAGATGATAATAAACCTCAGCAGCAAATCTGGATCTGCCATTGTCACTTTTCAGACTCGAACTCTTCGCCTTGTTAAGAAAATACTTTGCAGAATCAATCAAATCTGTTTCCGTTAAAACTGATCCCAACTTTATTTCGACCTCAACGATCAATGCATTATCGGCAGGGTATTTCGTCAGTAAAAAATCATAAACCTTCCTTAGATATTCGTATGACTGTTTAAAATTCCTCTCCATCAAATACACACCGGACAAGTTATTATAGATCTGAGATCGAATGAATGGTACTCGGTATTCCAGACCTTGATCTTTGAACAGCGTTAGTGCGTCAAGCGCCCGATTGTAGTAAAATCGGGAGGAATCGTAGTTGCTAAATTTATAATGCAATACTGCCATATTCCCAACAGCCATCAGGTTAGTGTATGGATCATCTGATTTCCCACCCAAAACTTTCAGCGAATAAAGCAGATATTTTTGAGCCAGCTCATACTTACTTTGCTCTATAGCAATTAGCCCCATTGCCTGGTAAGACTTAAAAATAACACTTTTGGCGTCTTCAACTTTGTACTTATTTGCAGCATCAATCGCTTGCTTTGCCAGGCTAATGCCATGATCATATTCACCTATCCGATAGCAGATATCTGCAAGTTTGTTGAGTATGTTACATCGTTTGTCAGGTGATAAAACTTTGCTCTTCAAAGCCCTCTGACCATAGATCAATGCATCATCAAATTGTGCCGTGGCAGAAAGTTGCTGCATGGCCATCGCATAGCTTTCAGTGGCTACTTTAGATACTTCTATATCTTTATGATATAGCAAACTATCGAACAGATTCCTTTTCAAGATAAGTCTTGAGGAATCAAATACACTTTGAGAAAAGAACTTTCGGCTATTTTGAAGGTTTTCTTTCAGATGTTGAACTAGTTCGTTATTTGTGTTTGACTGAGCACTCGAAGAACCGATTGAAAATAGTATGACAGCTATGGAAAGGTATAATCGATAATACATAGTTGAAGAGAATGTAATTTTAGAGGTTGTTACTTATTCTGATAATTGATTTATTAATTGTTGCGCCAGTTCATAATACTTAGATTTTGAATCGATTTTTTGCAAATTACTCTTCCCCTGTACTTTTTGATCTTTCTTCAAAAAGATGAGTGCCTGATACCAATAAAGCTGATTTTTAAACGCCGATTTTTCAGTCTCAACCTGATTAAAATCGGCCATAGCGTCATCAAATTTCCCTAAAGAAATAGCACATAATCCTTTATAAAAGTATATCGTATCACTTTTAGGGTTGATTTCAGCAAACTTTGTAGATGCTTTTTCATAATTCCCTATAGAATAAGCTTCCAGTGCATCATTGAGCAACGTGAGCTTTTCTGATCGCTTCTGAAGGATATTAGGATAGGGCTTGTATAAATCGTTGAATGAGAGTTGCTCATTTGAGCTTTGCGGATAAAACAAAAAATAAAATAAAGCGATCACTGAAACAGAGGCTGCCACGAATAGCCAGCGATAGTTTACGGGATTTTTAGCTTCTTCCTTTTTCTTTTGCTGCATTACCTCCTCAACCTCACTCATGAACCCTGTGATTTTGGTGGCTTTCACAGAAGACTTGTACAATTGAAAATCCTCGGCAAAAGACTCATCAACTGCCAGCCTGCTTTCAAAAGCCGCTCGCTCCTGATCCTGAAGCCCGTCGGAAAGGTAGGACTCAAAAAGTTCGATATCCTGATCGTTAATGCTCATTTCAAAAAATTATCGTAGGTCAAACCTTTGTCTTTTATAAATGTCATCAATTTTTTCAGACAACGCATTTTCTTATTTTTTGCCGCCTGCGAACTGCCCAGATCGAATTGATTCTGAATTTCTTTCATCGAAAGGTTTTCGTAATAAAATGCCTTCAAAATCTTCTGACAATCCGTATTGAGCAATTGCTGCAATACTTTCAATGAAGTGATGTCGACCTCTAATTCCTCTGATTCCACCGAAACGGCCAACTCTTCGACATCCAATGCATTCTTTTGCGAACGAAGTTCCATCAGCCACAAGTTTTTACAAATGGAAATAAGATAGGTAGACACTTTAGAATCTCCCCGAAACACCTCATTAATAATATTGTTATACATCACTGCAAGGCCTTCCTGAAATAAGTCTTCCGCTTGTTCTTTGGAACCTGTTTTTAAAACCAGCCTGCTAAATGAAGGGTAACACTTATCGTATAAGTAGGTGATGGCGTTTTTGCGATTCTTCTTATCCCCATCCAATATAGCTTTCAACACCCACGATTCGTCGTTCACTTAATTAGTTGCGTTTTTTAATGATAGGTAATCAGTATTTGACTGTTTTTTAATCAAAAGTAACCATCATCCATCAGATAAGCCTTATCAAATGATTGTTTTCTATCAGTTTATGGGAAGATTTAGTAAAGGACTTGTCAATCAAATACGTGAATCTATTGTCACCAGATGACAAGTATTTATTAGGATTTCAGCGTGTAAAATCCATAGATTATTTAATGAGTGGAAATCCTTCCTGTTTCCATTTGGTGATCCCCCCTGCTAAGTCGTAGATTTTCGTAAAACCCATTGTCACAAGTCGCTCACCCGATTTAGCACTCCTCCCGCCTACTGCACAGTATACAATAATAGGTTTGTTCTTATCGAGCTTATTGGCTAGCTTTTCGAAATTCTGATCGAAATAATCGATGTGAATGGCTCCTTCTATATATCCCTTTTGTACCTCTCCCGGTGTTCTGACATCCACCAATTGAACACCTGGTGATTTCATTAATTCCACTAATTTCTCATTATCAATTTTTTCAACAACAGTTTGGCCTAAAGCTATACTGCATCCTAGTGAGAAAAATAGTAAAATGGCTAGTCGCATAATGTGTTATTAGTTATCAGTGAGGCAACTTACTTTTGATCAGTCCATAAACATAGGTACCAAAAAGGGCTGCTAAAATCGTCACCAAAATAACACTTATTCCATTACCAACCAAAGTAAACAAAGGACCCGGGCATGCTCCTGTCATTGCCCATCCAAATCCAAATAGAATCCCTCCGAACAAGTAGCGTGGTACACTAAATTGCTTAGGGGCTATGATGATGTTTTTGCCTTCTACTGTTTTAATATTCAGCCTTTTAATGATTTGCACGAAAATCACCCCTATCACCACAGCAGAACCTATTACGCCATACATATGAAAGGACTGAAACCTGAACATCTCATAAATTCTGTACCACGAAATAATCTCGGCCTTGGATAGTACGATTCCAAAAAGGATTCCTACTAGCAGATATCTAAAAAACTTCATATGAGATACGTTTTAAGTGCTTAACAATCCTGGTAAAACAAAGTAGGTAACCAGCAGCCCACCGATAAAAAAGCCTATCACAGCCAATAATGAGGCTGGTTGTAAATCGCTTAAACCGCTAATGGCATGGCCGGATGTGCAACCGCCTGCATACCTGGTGCCAAAACCCACTAAAAAGCCTCCAATTACCAGCATGACAAACCCTTTCAAAGTCAAAAGAGATTCCCACGAAAATATTTCTGCAGGCACAAAACCCGCACCAGGATACTGAATCCCCATTTCTCGTAATTCTGAAGCTGTTTCATTTGATAACTCAATTTGACCACCATCAGAGAGGTGGTAGCTGGAAATAACTCCACCTATGATGAGTCCGGCAGCAAAAACCAGATTCCACAATTGACTTTTCCAGTCAAAATCAAAGTATTCGCAGTTCTTTCCTCCTCCCAGTACCGAACAAATAGTTCTCAGGTTTGATGATATCCCAAAACTGTTGCCAAAGAATAGTAGTGACAACATCACCAATGCAATCATCGGTCCTGCGACATACCAGGGCCAGGGTTGTCTTAATATTTCAATTAATTCAGTCATTTTATTTGTAGATCGTTCTGACAATATTATGGATTGTCACCATCAGAGATCGTAACAATTGTTACACTCACCTATTGCCATGGTTGAGGAATGATCTATTGCAAATGCAGAGAATCTACAAGTGTTTGGTATCTGAACGAGTTAATAGAGTTTGGGGAAATACTTTTTCAACTATTTAATTCGGAATATTGAGAGTTACAATACTTCTATTCTATTTCTGTATTGCTCGATTTTCTCTTCTTTTTCCATCTGTTTGAGGATTCTGGAAACGACCACCCTTGAGGTGTTGAGGTCTTTAGCGATCTGCTCGTGCGTTTTCTCGATCACATAGGTACCGCTTGCTTGTTTTTTATCTAGCAGATACCGATATATTCTTTCATCCATTTTGGCAAATACAACAGTATCCAGCGTGCCAATCAGTTCATTGAACCTTTCCTGGTATGACCTGAATACGAACCGCCTAAAGGAAGCATATTTTACTACCCACATATCCAGATTGGCAATCGGTACCATCCATACTTCAGAATCCTCCTCAGCAGTTACCCGCATCGCCATTTTCTTTCCTTCCAGACAACAAGATAAAGACATGGCGCAGGTCTCCCCTGCTTCCAGAAAATAAAGAAAGATTTCACTATCCGGACTTTCACGTCGCGATACTTTCAGCAATCCGTTGATGACAACAGGCATTTCATTTCCCGGGACATCCGGACTAATCAATAACTCTCCGGTCTTTAGCTTTCTCACTCTGCCACATTCGATGATTTCTTCAATGATCTTTTCATCTAATCCGTTTCGGGTAAGCTGTTGCCTTAGAATTTCTGTCATATCTTGCTAACAATATTTTTTCAATAGTAGTTTTATAAATTCTAATTTATCAAATTCTGATCGTTAATGGAGATTTCAGATATTCTTAAATTCCAGCTAAGTTTTTTCAAAGAGGAAGCCCTGCAAAATGAAATAATCAAAAAATCGCAGGTTGTGCAAGTTGAACCGGGGACGGTTATTCTCAACGAAGGAAAGTATGTAAAAACAGTTCCTATTTTATTAAATGGTCTTGTAAAAGTTGTCAGAGAGGAATCATCCAAAGAAATGCTGCTTTACTACATTTATCCGCTGGAAAGTTGTATTGTCTCTATTAACTGTGGGATCAATCAGCTAAAAAGTAAAGTAAAAGCGATTGCTGAAGATAAATCCTCTGCGCTGATCATTCCGTCTCATTTGATTGAAGAATGGCAGAGAAAATACCCTTCTTTCAATAATTTCATTCTCAGCCTCTATCAAAAAAGATTCGATGATGTGCTGGGTGCTTTCAATGCCCTCGCCTTTCAAAGCCTGGATCAGCGGCTGCATTCCTACCTGCATTCGAAAATCAGTGCGCTGGAAAACAATACCCTAAAAATGACACATCAGGACCTGAGCGACGAACTGGGAACCACACGAGAAACGGTTTCCAGAATGTTGAAAAAACTGGAAGTGGAAGGAAAAGTAATATTACACAGGGGGGCCATAGAGGTCTGTTTGTAATCATTACTTGCTTAATTCTCACAAAATTTTAAAAATCACCTGCCTATGTGATTTACATCACTGAAAGTAACAAATGAGCTTTTTAATTTCACTACATCGTTCATTTAAAGTTAATCGTGATGATCAAAAATATGAGTAGAACTGATGGAATCATCAGAATAGTAATTGCACTTACAATTGCCGCGCTTTGGTATTTTAATGTAATTGGTGGTATCCTGTTGATAGTTTTGGGAATAGTAGCTGCCATTTTTACTGTTACTGGATTTATTAACTTTTGCCCGCTTTATGCGATGTTCAAAATCAAGACCAGGAGCAGTAAGGGCTAAAGTCTATCCTTCCGAAAAAAATGATGAAAGGAGTTGCTTCATATCATACTGAAGCAACTCCTTTTACTTTTATATTGATTGCTATTGCTTTTTCAAATCTTTGGTTCCCGGATCGAATCTTACAAAGAAATGAATCCAGATGGATCTGCTAAGTCTGAAGATAATCGGATAAAGTACTACTACCAGGGCAATTACACCCCCGATATACCAGCCGATTTCCGCCTCCGGATGTAGTACCTGTATGGCCACAAATACTGTGACAAACAAGGCCACTTGCAGCGCGTAACTGACATACATGGCTCCATCGAAAAAAGAAGGTTCTAAAATATATGATTGTTTGCAAACTGAGCAGCTATCGTACATTTTCGTAAAACCTCTCAGATTGTAAGTGCTGGTATGAAAAAGCTCCCCTTTTCTGCATCTGGGACACTTCTGAGATAAGGCGCTCTGTACAAAATTTAATGCCATATTCGGATCATTTTGTCTGCTGTCAAAGCTACTGATAAAGCATTTAAAAGCCTCCTCAAATTTGTAAGTTATGCAGATATATTTCCATATTTAACTTTTCATTAACAGTTCATCCCAACCTTAGATTCATCACTTTTTTCGCTCGTTTCCTAACATGGATTTGCTGATCCACAATTAACCCCTGTACAGGCATTTGTGGGACAGTAAGCCCAACCAAAACCAGTTTTATAGCAATAGTCTGAAAAAAGACCGGCTTTCAGTGATTCCGAATCACGGATTGGGATCTTGGTTACAAAACTGCTGACTTTTATGATTTGTATATTTAACTTCTTTTTCATGTTTGTTTTGTTTTTAACTTTAGTTTAAGATTAAAATTTAGTCTTAGGTAGTCATTAGGGCGTGAAATTGAATTCAAAAAATCACAACTTCGATTTCTGAAAACCCTGGACTTTACATAACACAATTTGCCTGTGAAAGAGCAGGATCATCAGAGCTCGGATTTGGATGGCAACCTTCCGAATTCGGGGGAAAACATGTAGCTGTAATACAATGTGTAGATGCTCTGGGACATCCGAGAGAATTGACTGAACCTCCTCTTACTCTTGAACTTTCGCTGTCTGTAATGAAACTTTCTATTTTTAGTCTATCTAATTTTAACTTGCTTTTCATTGTTTTTTATTTTGATTTTTAAGCCTACTCTAAGTCTTCCAGGTTTTACGGCAACCCCCTGTGTCGATTGTACAGTCGATGAGTTCGAACTACTCAAAAGTACGGGAGGATTGAGGGTGAAGTCAAAAATTAGGCATCTACAAATACGCTACATTCAAAAACAAACATATCCGCCCATTTTAGCCAAACAATCAATTGAAAATCAATTACTTACAACTCCTCTGTAGATCAGGTGTAGAGGACCTTTCAGGTGATAAAAAGAAAAAAAAGTGCTGTAATTAGTTTGAATGAACGTATTCAACACATCTGTTTTGCCAAAAGAGCAAGCTAAATAAATCTATCTGCCATCGATGTTAACAACCCCATAGCCCGAAAACAGGCATTAATCTACACTAACTCCAAACTGATCGAAATTGCGTCTTTTTTGATATCCAAATCCGATTTATTGGCGTTTATTTGTACAGTATCACACACAAGCTATGGTTAATTATAAAGACACATTTTACTTATTATTCTTTGTTGTCATCTTGGTATTTGGCAACATGGAATCGAAAGCTCAGGATCTCACAGAAAGTTGGAAAGCCCGACAAGTGATGAGCAAAGAGGACGCCAGAAAAGAAAATGCTTACAGACACAAGATCAATTTCTTTTTTGGTAAATACTGGAACACTTCACGAGAGTCATTAATGGCAGCAAAAATTCAGATTAAAAATCTGAAAGCATCCGGAAAGCTGAGCAAAGCAAAGAAACTGGAAAACAGCAATGAGTATTATGAAATGATTTTAAGTGATCTAAAGGAAAGAGCTTATATCGCCAATGAATACGGTCTCTTTTCGATCGATTACACTGCGGAGAAAGGATATTCGAGTTTGGAATCAGCAGAAAGAATTTTTATTGAGAAGGCTATATACAGAAGTCTTAGTGGACCTGTCGCCAATAGAATAGGTTATAAAAGATTGCTTGGGACAGAAAGCGGTCAGGACAGGCTGAAAACCATGCTGACTGACATCATTGCGGATTACCAATCAAAAATTGATCAAAAAGACTATTTCGAGACTTTGGATTTACCTAAAAACATCAAGGCTATGATAGAACAATCTATGAATGAGCCTTCTAATCAAAGGATCGCCATGTTTTGTAATGCAGCTACTGAAACGTTCAACGAATATGCTGCCGATCAAAAAGAAATTAGAGAATTAAATGTAGGTCGCCAGGGACCTAAGCTGGAAAACCCCGAACTGGTAAGAATGAGTTGCGAGGATAAGCGAGTGATCATTTATAAAAAAATCGCTCTTGCGAGCAGATAGTAAGTAGTTAGTAATATTAAGTTTAATCGTTAGTTGAAAGCAATCGGTAGGTATATCGGTTGCTTTTTTTATCTGCTGTCACAGGATGCCTGCCACAGGATGCCTGCCACAGGATGCCTGCCACAGGGTGCCTGCCACAGGGCGCCTTGCAAAGGGTGCCTATGACAACAGATAGACAGGCGGCTACTAAAGAGCATGCCTTTTAAACAATACTTTCTTCAAGGAGTAATCGTTGAGTTCAAAACCGGAATAATCATCTTTATCAAAAACAAGATAACCGTGATGGGTTGACTCACTGCAATAAAAACCTTCTTTTACTGTTTCGTATTTCATCAATTCCTCACCGTTCACAGACACAACGATCTTGTTGTCAACTATTTCCAGTTCATATTCAGCATCCAACTCATCAGAATAGTATTTGCCAGTCACTTCCTGAGGAATTACATATGAATCAGCAATCGGAACGTAGGTGGAATAATCTCCATGAATCAATCCTTCTCTCCTGATTCGCATGTTCATTGATTTATCCGCTTCGATAAACTCGATCGTATAATCTACGTCTATTCCGGTGATTCTGAAAGTGTTTTTGGCAATCGGTTTCAGCACCCTTACCGTACCGGGAGCTACCTGATATTTGAGGGTATCACCACTTAAAAACACCTTTCGCAGATAACCGGTTTTGTAGGTAATGTAATCTCCACAAAATTGTTTTACCGTTTTTCTCGACATTTTAAATCCTTCGGCATCAATTCGTTGAGAATTATCGGGCAAGAAGTAACCAGCAATTTGATAGGTAACACCCGGTGAAGAAATTTCGGTATTATTAGTTACTGTAAACACAGATAAATCATTGTCAGGAAATTTCAACATCATGGCACTAAAGCCTCCCCAATAACCATTATGACCATAAAAGTGAGCTCCACGTTCATAGCCGTGATCAACAGCTTTTGCATAACTCATTTGCTCTCCATCATTTCTAACTCCTCGTTCGGTAAGAGTCGCCACAAATTCCCGGTTACCAATCACGCTGTTATCCAGATTGGTCATCCATTTGATAAAATCCTCTACGTTGGTATATAGTCTGCCGTCACCACAGACAGTATTTTGAAAAATATGTTCCATCTGATACTGATCTTCAGCTTTTTGGTAGGCTATTGCCCTGTTTTTCACAACTTTTGATGAATTGTCATAGTAAAATGTATTTTTCATACCTAGGGGCTCAAAAATATTTTTCTCAGCAAATTGAGCCAGTGAAAGTCCTGACACTCTTTCGACTATCAAGCCTAATAGCAGGTAATTTGAATTGCTGTACTCATATTCCTGACCAGGCGTGATCCCGAGAGAAGTCTGCTTTTTGATAATATCGAAAGCCATTTGATTGGTAAACTCCTCATCCCACGGCTTACCTGACATACTCAATGCGATCAAATAATCTCTGATACCACTACTATGATGCAACAAGTGATAAATCGTTACCTCTCCTTCCTGATAGGCTGGCAACTCCGGCAGAAACTTACTCACAGGATCATCAAAGCTCAGCTTTTGCTCATTTTCCAACAGAACTATACAGGCAGCAGTTACCTGCATCGCTACAGCCCCAACATCGAACATGGTAGAAGGACTGACGGGTATATCATAGTCAAGATTGGCAAGACCAATCCCTTTTTGGTAGACAATTTCACCATCCTTCACAATTCCAATGGCTATGCCTGGCTCATGCTCATATTGTAAAAACATACTATCTATCCGTTTTTCAATCTGATCAAGAGATAGTTCCTGTGCGTTGGATGTCAATGCCGATAAACCTAAAAGAAGAATACCTGCAAGCACTACATAAAGTCTCATTGAATAGCGACCCAAAATTCTGCTATCGGAGTTACTCAATGCTGGTTTTGGTGTAATTACCTCTCCTACCTTGTAAGGAAGGACTCCATCTAATCTGTAATTTCTCATTCGATTGTACTTTTTAGACAAGAATGAAAAAAAGAAATCAGAATCAGATTTGAACTTATAAATCAGGAGTACGAATTTATAAATCGGGAAGGTTTCGGACTTCAAAACCTCTTTAACTAGATTAAGGTCGAATCAACATTACATTGATAGTAACAATAAAATCCAAGATGTATCTATTTATGAAAAATCAAATTCAGATAAAAAAATAAACTTTTTTATATAAAATTTTTAATTAAGAGATATACGGCTTTACTTTGCCTATCATCTGAAATTAATACGCGTAAAACAATCATGTGATCCGGGATGCCGAAAACGAGTATAAGAGTAGGCATAAAATTAAATTTTATAAAAATGAAAAAATTCCTAAGTGTAGTTAGTCTGTGTCTTTTATTAAGTACTTCAATGTCTACAGCGCAATCTTTGGCTGGTGACGGTTCTTGTACTGCAACCAGAACTTGTAAAGATCAAGCCGGGTTTCCAGATGGTTCTGTAAGCTGTTCAGGTGCGGATTGTGAAAGAACTGATAATGGAGTAAAATGCGATGGAAAAGAGGCAACATGCTAAACTTCAAGTAATTTATTTAGGTAGTTTTCAGACTACCTAAATATCCCTAAACTTTAATAACCATGAAATTAAGATACCTTATCATATTATTTCTCGTAAATATTTCTTGCTCTGAAAAGTCTGAAAATAACGACAAAATCCATTTCCAAAAAACGCAGTTATTAACTCCTGAAAAGATACATGAATTTACCTCCTTCGGAGACAACTTACTCTTTTCTAAAATACATGATATTGAAATGTTTAATGATAAATATTATTTAACTGATATTAATCAAAATAAAGTTTTTGTGTTTAATAAAAATTGGGAGTTTACAGATGAATTTGGCTCTTATGGTCCAGGTCCCTCTGAATTTGACGGCATTTCCAATATCATATTTAATAAAGAATTTATCGGTATATCTGATATGGAATCATCAACAGTGAAATTGTTTGATAAAACACACCAATTTGTGAAATCCATCAGGCGCCCATATGTAGTTGACTCTTCAATGGAGTTTTTTATGGATGATAATAATTACATTTATCAACAAACGAAACGCTACGACCTCATAAGTAAATATAATTTTGATGGGGAAATTGAAGACTATTTCGGAAGTTTTGAAGAAGACTTTTCCTTACCTACAATGGATAGAAATAATCAGCAAACGAATCAGTGGCATGTAGCTTTGGCTAATAATAACTTGTATGCAGTTAATAAATGTGAACCTTTAATTGTAACCTATGATTACCAAAACAGAAACAAAAATGTCACATATGACTTAAGTAAAATTGAAGCAATAGAAAGTAGAATTAAATTCGTAAACAAAGAAATGGGTGCAGACCCTCATACAAATGTCAACTATATATTATTTTCTGACATTGTAGTTGATGACGAAAACGTCTATTTAC
>JBCBHL010000149.1:0-16399 GCA_038525605.1 Bacteroidota bacterium | reverse complement strand
CCCTATGTGGAAAATGCCATCTGGCTTGGGTTATTGCATAAATCAGGAGATAGAAATCTGGTCATAAGTGTGCGAAAGAAGAATAGTAAAATCATCATTGAAATAAGAGACAATGGCATTGGCAGGAAAGCAGCGATGGAAATCAAAAGTAAAAATGCTGTAAGAAAAAAATCATTCGGAATGAAAATATCAGCCGACAGGCTCAAGGTAATGAAAGAGATATATCAGACGGAGATCCAGTTGGAAATTACAGACCTGTATGACGAAGAAAACAGGCCTGCAGGTACAGCTGTTTACATAACCATTCCCATCTATGAATAGTGAAAGAATAAAAGCGGCGATCCTGGACGATGAGAAACCGGGAATAGAGATGCTTCAGTGGAATTTGGAACAATATTGCCCTTCTATCGAAGTAACAGATACCTTCAACGATCCTGTGAAGGCGCTAAGTACTTTGAAGACGAAACCTCCCAAAATATTGTTTCTGGACATTGAAATGCCCGCAATGAATGGTTTTGAGTTCCTCAAAAGATTTGATGAGTTACCCTTTCACGTGGTATTTGTAACAGCCTACGATCAGTTTGCTATCAGAGCATTTAAAGTAAGCGCCTTTGATTACTTGCTCAAACCCATTGATAAAGACGATCTCATCCGGTGCGTTAATAACTTTCAAAAAGACCTGAAAAAGAAGGAAAAAAGTCATCAGATTGAATTGTTGATGAATGCTATCGAAAATCCGGCAAAGAACCTTGAAAAAATTGCTTTGACTACACTGGAAGGTTTAGAATTTGTGAAAGTGGACGATATCATCAGGTGTGAGGCAGATGATAATTACACGAATGTGTTTTTGAGTGGCGATCATAAAATATTGGTATCAAAAACACTTAAAGAGATTGAATCCGTTTTGAAACCACACGCCTTTTCGAGAGTACATTATTCGCATCTGGTCAACCTCAACAAAATCAAAAAGTACGTGAAAGGCGATGGCGGTTATGTGGTGATGGAAAACGGAGATTCAGTGAATGTAAGCCGCAGCAAAAAGGAACAGTTTCTGAGTATGTTCAGGGGTTGATCAATCGGAATATCAATTTTGACTACCTTCGTTGCAATTGCTTTATCAATAGTATTTGAATAGCCACAACTACTTCATACAATAATTGGGCGCCTTCTCGTGCTCTACACTATATTCCCGACAATTACGTCAGGAGATGCTTTCGGCGTGGAACTTAGCGATCACGGGCGCACAGTCACTAATCAATTTCCTGAAAAGGTAAGCCAATTACATTTTCCCCTATTTGAAAACCGCTAATTCCGAAATGTCAACTACTTGCCTATAACGTAGACTACTAAATCTAAATAGATACAACGTTTGCTGAAAGCTAATTTGAGGTGATTAATTGAAAAATACCTCCAATGAAAAAAACAGAAATCAACGACTTTTTACGAGCTGGTGCAGATCGGACAGAAGTTTTAAAGCGCAGACCTTTTACCAATATTTTCACATATTCACTTTTGATAGCGATACTATTTTTCGCAGATCATGTTGCACAGGCGCAATTTCAGGTGGGCGATGCAATTAACGGTGGAACCGAACGTAATGATAGATTTGGCATTTCGGTTAGCCTTAGCGACGATGGTAGCATTCTGGCAGTGGCTCAGGAAGACCCGGGAATTGTACGAGTGTATGAAAACCAATCAGGAGCCTGGGTGCAAATAGGCCAAGACCTGGTTGATCAAATCAGATTTGCTGAAGTAGTGAGTCTCAATGGTGACGGTACGATTTTAGCGATAGGCGCTCCAACACATATAGAAGAAGATATCACCAATACCAGCAATATTACAGACGGGGAAGTTCGGGTTTACGAGTTTCAAACAGATACCTGGGTGCAAAAGGGTCAAACACTTAATGGTGTCCGTGGTGACAGACTGGGTGTTTCTGTGGATCTGAGTACAGATGGTACGATTATGATTGTTGGTAACCACCTCGCTGATGACAATGGTACTAATTCAGGTGAGGCAATAGTCTATGAGTTTTCAGGTGGAAGTTGGGTAGAGGTTGGTCAGCACATTGTTGGTGAAACGGACTTTGATTTTGTAGGCAGACCTGTGACCATAAGCAGTGATGGTAGCAGAGTAGCCATTTCTGCTGCACAAAATGACAATGCCATAGGAGCAGACGCAGGATTTACTAAAATTTATGAGCTCCAGACCGGTTCCTGGGTTCAGGTTGGTCAAACCATTCTGGCAGAAGCAGCAGAAGATAATTCCGGTGTAAGTATAGACTTGAATGACGATGGCAGTATCATTGCTGTTGGCTCAACTCGTAATGATGGCAATGGTGCAGATGCAGGGCATGTACGGATTTTTGAGCTCCTGTCTACTACCTGGACTCAAATAGGACAGGACATAGAGGGTGAAGCAGCAGGAGATTTTTCTGGCTTCCTGAGTATCAGTGGAAGCGGAGATCGTGTGGCAATTGCAGCCAATGCCAATGATGGTGGAGCAACAGATGCCGGGCATGTTAGAATTTATGACAACCAGGCTGGCAATTGGGTCCAGGTAAGTGAAGATATTGATGGTTTAGCAGATCTTGATTTTTCCGGTGCTTACAATGCACTACCGACAATAGCACTTAGCAAGGATGGGAACGTACTTGCCTACGGAGCACCTTTTCGTGATATCAACGAATTCAATGATGGACAAGTGCGCGTATTCAATGCACTGGATAACCAGGCACCTGATGTCATTAATCCCTTGCCAGATATTACATTAGATCAGGGATTCAGAACGGAATTGGTCAACTTTGGGTCAGTTTTTCAGGATCCCAACGGCGATGGCTTCACCGTGACCTTTTCATCTTCCAATACTGCCGTAGCAACTGTTAGCAGACTGTCGTCGAATCTGGTGATTAGTGAAGGTACTGAGGCGGGTACCACCGATATCAGCCTGACTGCAAACGATGGTGATGGCGGAGTTACGACAGATGTTTTTACTTTGACTGTCATAATACCGGATACAGAATCTCCGACAGTAACAGTTAGTACTACAGCAAACAATCCGACCAACGCAGGTTCTATTCCTTTTACCATTACTTTTAGCGAGGAAGTTACTGACTTCATAGCTGATGATATTTCGATTACTAATGCAACTGTTGCAGATTTTTCAACCACCGATAACATTGTTTATCAATTCAATGCCATAGCTGCAGGGGAGGGAAAAATAACAGTGACAATACCTGAACGCGTGGCAGAAGATCTGGCGGGAAATGACAATGTTGCCTCGGATGAAGTTTCAATCACAGTAGATCAAACCAGGCCATCGGTGACCACTGCAACTACCACCACCAGCCCAACTAATGCGACATCAATAGCCTTTACCATTACCTTTAGTGAAGCAGTTAACGGATTTGTAGCAGGTGACATTTCGTTGGACAATGGCAATGTTTCAAATTTTAGTACATCTGACAACACCGTTTTTACCTTTACAGCTACTTCGATTGCAGCAGGATCGCTCACAATGGGGGTTAATTCAAGTGTTGCAACTGATGATGCTGGCAATGCGAATACGTCATCGATTTTCCGGATATTTACAATTGACAGGACCGGACCTACGGCCGTGATCAGTTCTACGGAAGACAGTCCTACCAATGCTACAACTGTACCAATAACAGTTACATTTAGCGAGAGAGTATCAGGACTAACCACTTCAGATGTTTCGGTAACCAATGCAACAATTTCAGGAATTTCGACTACTGACAATACGGTTTTTACATTCAATGTATTTCCAATTGATGAAGGAACCGTGAATGTCAGTATCCCTGATAATGTCACAACAGATTTGGCAGGGAACAATAACGTAGCATCCAATCAGCTCTCGCTGCTGATCGATCAAACGCAACCAACTGTAGTGCTTAGTACAGCTGTTAGTAGCCCTACAAATGCCGATATGATAGCCGTAACTGCTACTTTCAGTGAAGAAATGAGCGGGTTTGTGGTAGGAGATATCTCAGTCAGCAACGGTTCAGTGTCAGGATTTAGTACGAATGACGATGTAGTTTTCACTTTTGATGTAACGCCGGTAGCTGGGACTTTGGCAGTTGAAGTGTTGTCAGGCGTTGCTACTGATTTGGCTGGCAATACCAACCTGGTATCTAACGAGCTTTCATTTGTGATTGATCAAACCAGACCAGATGTTACCATCAGCTCTACTGTAACGGGCACTACCAATTTATCTACTATTCCTATAATGATCACTTTCACGGAAGAAATGTCGAGTTTCGGTGTCGGAGATATTTCAGTAACCAATGGAACAGTGGACAATTTTGCTACTACAGATAACACAGTTTATACGATGGATGTTAATGTAGCAGCAGACGGTGATGTGATAATAGATGTACCTGAAAATGTAGCAGCTGATCTCGTCGGGAATGACAATAATGCTTCCAACACCTTAACTGTAACGGTCGACCAGACTCCTCCTTCCATAGGGACCAAAGCGACCACACAAAGTAGTGTAACGTCCAGTCAGGTCATTGACTACAGATATGTTTGGAGAGAAGAAGTAGTTGGTTTTACCGCCGATGATCTGGATGTATCGAACGGAACTGTGTCAGATTTTGCCACTTCAGATAACATTACCTTTACCTTTAATGTCAACGCCACCGCAAGAGGGACAGTTACTATATCAGTTCCACCGGATATTGTCACTGATTTGGCTGGGAACAGTAACCTGAACAATGGTATTTCCAGTATTTTTTATGAGCCTTACAAAAGATGGGTAGGCACTGTTAGCAATGATTGGAATGAAGTCGGGAATTGGCTCAATGGAGAAGTGCCAGAAGCTTCTGATGGTGTGAACATTCCTAATCGATCGAATGATCCTGTTATTGCAGACGGAGAGGACATTACAATTGTTGATTTGATTATGGATGCTGGTGCCGATTTGTTGGTGGCTTCCGGAGGCTCAGTAACCAGCGATGATATCACGATGGCATCCACAGCAACTATGATGATTCAGTCAAATTCATTCGTATCAACAACTGATTTGGCGCTAAATGGCCCATCGACCAGAGTAACAGTCAAATCCGGCGGATCACTGGCAGTTGCTGGTAGTATGAGCGGTACGGGCTTTGTTTCCGTTGAAAAGAATGTAGCAGATAATGCAGGATTGAGTGCCATTGGCTCTCCAATCACCAATCAAACCATTGAGATGCTTAGCACTGATATAGCTTTCCGCTACGACGAGGCGAGCAATACTTTCCATAGTAAAACAGGGATGATGCAGCCAGGCGAAGGTGTGTTCACAGGCTTTAGTAGTTTAGGTTCAACCGTAACTTTTACAGGTACATTGAATACCGGAACAATTGAGATACCATTAAGTCGTGTTGGCAATGATGATAATGGAATTAGTGACGGATTCAACCTGGTGTCAAATCCATATGCAGCGGCAATTAGCAGGAGTGATTTCATTTCGGCGAACAGTACCCATATTGATGGTAATATCTGGCTTTGGTCTGACGGAGGTCAAAATGCAGGAGGCAACAGAGCCGGAGATTATATAGTGGTCAATGATATGGGTGCTACTACAGTCTCCGATGCTGATGCAGTAGGTGGGACCAAGGGAATCTATGACGAAGTGAACGATGCGATCAATTCGGTTCAGGGCTTTTTTGTACTGGCCAATAGCGGTGCTGATGGACAGGATTTGACATTTAATCCAACTATGCAAATCACAACAGGAAATGCTGATGCTAATTTCTTCAGAGGCTCGGCAAACAGCGTCAACAGAGAGATTGTTAAACTCTCTTTATCAGGTACAGGTGACAATAGTCCGTTGTACAATGAAATAATTGTCGGGCTGGATGAAAACGCAACCGAAGGATACGACTTTGCACTGGATGCTTTGAAATTCTCAGGAAACGATCAGATCTCATTTTTCTCGATCAATGATGAAAAGCCCTATGCGATACAGGCATTGCCAAAATTAAAGGAGGAGGTCGTGACGGTAACTTTAGGGTTCGAACTTAATAACATAGGCACTTACAAAATCAATGTTGTAGAATTACAAACAGGAGCATTTGGAGCAACAATCTTCCTACTAGATCAATTGTCAGGGAAAGAATATGACCTTTCACTAGTGGATGAAATCACGTTTGATTATCAAAACGACTTGAATAACGATCGATTTGCTTTGCAGTTCAGGCCTTCACAGGTTACTACATCAGATGTACTTTTTGAAAACTCACTGGAATTGATAAGCGGAGATCAGCACGGTATCGACATTCGATTCAGACAAGGCCAATCGATGGTTACCATTTACGATTTGAATGGAAAAGCGTTGCTGAGAGAGCTGGTGGAATTTGGAACCGGATCGCAAAGACTGGAACTGCCGATTGATCCTGCCAAGCTTTACATCCTCAGGATTGACAATGAAGTGATCAAATTCAGAATAGATTAATAGACGAAACATTAAAAGAAATGAAAAATATAGCACAACAAATAATTTTATTGATACCAATTGTTTTAGTGAGTAGTCAGGTTTTTGCCCAGGGACCTCCGGGTCCTCCGGCAACTCCAATAGACGGAGGGTTGAGTCTGCTACTGGCTGCTGGAGGGATTTATGGAGTGAAAAAACTAAATGACCGACGAAAGCAGCAAAAGTGATTGACTGAAAACATTGATAAAGGATTATTCATAGCAGCAAACAATCTTTTTTGAGATGATTGGTCTTATCCTGATACCCTAAGCCACTTGATTGTGGCTTTTTTCGTTGATGACTTGTGCAGACTTCCGTTGGCGGTATTATGAGTTAGCAGATCATTAAGTTCCATAAAAACCATCGGAAAATACCTTTTTTTGACAGAAGATGTTTAAGTTCATTTATTCCTGCGAGGGGTAAGCAGTATTGAGTAGTAATTATTCTACAGGTTTGATTATTTTACCGGTAATTCATTCATTGGAAAACTGATTAAGTCAATCATAAAAATTATAGCTGTTATTACATGGTTTTAAGCGACTTTAAACAGGTTAGTCTACAGCTGTCAGCTGCTTAATCAGAATTGTTGAGAGTTGTAAAACAGCGATAATTGCTTTTTAATGTTGTGCTTTATGCCGAAAAAATCTACCGCAGAAACGCAGAGTGTGATATAGCACATTGATTTTGACCCAATACACTAAAATACAGCGAGTAATTCACTATATAACATTGAGCTTTCATATATTGCAGTGAAATGAAAATGGTTTGAAAATAAACCGAATTAAAGAAATCCTGAAACAAAAAGGGATTATACAAACTTGGCTTGCAGAGAAAATGAAAAAGAGTTATACGACAATAAACGAGTATGCTCGAAATGTAAGACAGCCACGTGTTGAAAACTTATTTGAGATTGCTGACATTCTACAAGTTAAGGTTACTGACTTGTTAGTGAATAAAAAGACTTAAAATGATTGAAACCAAGGTTATCATTTCAATTCCCGAAGGGAAGTTAAGAGATTACATTGACGGTACTATCCGTAAAGACACACCTGAAGAATACGTTAGACAAACAGTTGAAAAACGACTAATTAATGAACATAAATATTCAAAAGACCAAGTCAAAATTGAATATGGCGTACAAATGGGTTCAGGTAAAAAAAGAGCTGACATTGTAATTTTTCCTGAAGGTTCAACAGACGAAGAAATAAAAGACCAAGACAATATTTGGTTAGTAATTGAATGCAAAAAAGAAGCTGTTAAACCAACAGACAAAAACAACGGAGTTGAACAAATGAGGTCTTACATGGCAGCTTGTGCAAATTGCGAATGGGGAATGTGGACGAACGGAATGCACAAAGAAGTTTGGAGAAAAGTTAAAAATGAAAAGGGAAAATTCATTTATGAAGAGTTTAATGATATTCCTTCTGCTGATGGAACAACAGATGAGCAAGAAAGACCAAATCGCAATACTTTAATTAAAGCATTTGAGGATAATTTATTATTTACTTTCAAAACTTGCCACAACATAATTTATGTCAATGAGGGATTGCAAAAGCAGCCAGCATTTTTTGAGTTTTTAAAAATAATATTTTGTAAAATCCATGATGAAAGAAATTTACTTGAGCCGATTGAGTTTTTTACAACTTCAAAAGAACGTAACTACAAAGATGGGCAGGCAAGTGTTCACAAACGAATCTCAAAAATATTTGACGAAGTAAAAAAACGACATGGACAAATTTTTGATAAAAATGACGAAATTAAATTACTTCCAAGAACGGTCACCTATTTAGTAGCAGAACTTCAAAAATATGCTCTTTTAACAACCAACATAGATATAAAAGGCAAAGCCTACGAAGAAATTGTAGGAGCGAATTTAAGAGGCGATAGAGGAGAATTTTTCACGCCAAGAAATGTAATGAAAATGGCAGTTGCCATGATAAATCCCAAGGAGGCTGAGCGTGTTTTGGACAGCAGTTGCGGAACGGGCGGATTTGTTGTTACTGCCATGACTTCCGTAATTGATTCACTTCGTCAAAGAATGGAAAGTCAGTACGGAGAGGAGGAAGGTTGGAATGCGGATGTTAGAAAGGCATTCAACGATAAAATATCTGAAATTGCTTCTGAAAATTATTTTGGTTTTGACATTAATCCTGACTTAGTGAAAGCGACCAAAATGAACATGGTAATGAATAATGATGGTAGCGGAAATATTTTGCAGCTTAATTCATTATTGCCACCAGCAGAATGGGAAGAAGAAACTAAAAAGAAATTGGCGAAAGCGTTGGGCATTTTTGCAAGCGACATTCGTAATCATAGAAGTTTAGGGCACTTTGACGTAATCGTAACCAATCCACCTTTTGGCTCAAAAATTCCAATCAAAGACCAACAAATTTTGGAGCAGTTTGACATTGCTTATATATGGAACAAAGACGAAGATGGAAATTGGTACAAAACAGACCGACTTCAATCAAGTGTTCCGCCTGAGCAGCTTTTTATTGAACGAATTATACAACTTTTAAAAGAAGGTGGAAGAACAGCAATTGTTTTACCTGACTCTATTTTAGGTGCTCCTGGGCTGGAGTTTATTCGTCATTGGTTGATTAAGAATACTAAGATAATTGCAAGTGTAGATTTACATGCGGACGCATTCCAACCAAGAAACGGAACGCAGTGCTCTATCCTATTCCTACAAAAGAAAACAAAAGAGGAAATTGCCGAAGAAGAAAAGTCGAGACAAATAATCAACTATGATATTTTCATGACAATGATTGACCACATTGGACATGATAAAAGAGGTGGAAAGATATTTAAGCGTGATGAAGAAGGAAATATTGTAATGATTGAAGTTGAGGAAATTGTAAAAGAGAAAGACGCAGAAGGAAATTTAGTGGCACGTAAAGAAATTACGCAAGAGAAAATTGTAAATGACCAAACTATTCATGTTGCTGATGTTTTCAGCAGTTGGAAAACTAAACAAGGAATAGCATGGTAGATAAAAGTAATTTAGCATACAAATTTCAAGAAGTAGAAAAAGAAATTGATTATACGTACTTACCTGATAAACTTCAATACACCTCAGTTTCTCTAATTGAAATCTTTGATAATAAGTTAAGATTGGAGGCAAGTGCGTTTAGCATTGAGGCAAGAAAAGCAATCGAAAAACTTCAACAGTGTAAAAATGGTGTATCTAAATTATATCCTAATGCAGATTTTGTTGTAGAAGCTTATCATGCACCACGTTTTAAGAGGAACTATATTAAATCGACTATTCCAAATTCAGTTGGATTTTTGGGTAGCGCTGAAATGTTAAATATAAAACCTAAAGCGATCAAGTTTATTCATAAAGTTCAGGCAGTTCAAAAAAACCTATTTGTAGAAGAAGGGACAGTTTTAATTTCATGTTCAGGTACAATTGGGAAAACAACTTTTGTAAATAAAACTCTCAAAAATTATTCATTTAGTCAACATATTATTCGTTTAATCTGTAAAGATTATTCAGGTTATGTTTATGCATTTTTAAACACCAATGAGGCACAAGCTCAAGTACAATCTTTAATATATGGTGCTGTTATTCCAGAAATTGAACCACACCATTTGGAAAAAGTAATTATTCCAAATGCACTAGAAAGTCTAAAGAAAGAAATTCATGAGCTAATTGTTGAATCTTTTGATTTGAGAGACCAATCTAATGAACTTATTGATAAGGCAGAACAAATCCTAAATACAGAACTAGATTTAAAACCAATTGAAGAATTACAAGCAGAGTATTTTGATAATTCTATAGAATTAAGGAATTACACCACAAAATTGAGCAATTTAAGATTGCGTTTCGATGGTTCATACCATATTCCAATTGTTCAGTTAGTTGAACAAGAACTCAAGAAGAATGCAAAAGAAATATCTTCAATTGGAGAACTTTCTGAAAATATAATTCTTGCAGGAGTTTTCAAAAGAACTTATGTAGATAAAGAAAACGGAATACCTTTTCTTGGAGGACGAGATATAACACAGTTGAACCCTAAAGTTGAAAAATTTCTATCTAAAGCGGTTCACGAAGCAAGAATAAAAAAGGAATTAGAAGTTTTTGAGAATTATATCTTGATTTCAGACAGAGGAACCATTGGGAAAGTTCAAATTGTACCCAAGCATTGGAATGGATGGGCAGTAAGTCAGAATGTTATTAAAGTCATAGCAAATTCAAATGACCTTGCAGGATACTTATTTTGTTTCCTTAATTCGGACTATGGACAAGTCTTGATTAAAAGAGAAATTTATGGTTCTGTTGTAGACATGATTGACGACAAAAATGTGAACGGAATTCATATTCCGATGTTAAAGAATGAGCAAAAGCAAAAAGAAATTAATGACTTGGTTTTAAAAGCAAATGAATTGCGATATCAAGCACATTTGAAAGAGCATGAAGCAATTAAAAAAATGGAAGACATAATTAATAACGTAAGGTAATACCGAAACAATCGCTCCTCCCGAAAAAAAATCAAAAAAAAGTTAGTTTACGGGGTTTACCTTTTCGTTTTTCTGCCACATTAATATGAAGGGTGATGAAAGACATCACCGATTTGTTATTGACCATAAATTTTAAAACAATGTCAAAACAAGATTATGAAAGCGTAATAGCCATTATCATGGCTATTCCGGGAGAAGAGGTGAAAAAACCCAATATTCCCGTCGACGCATTTCTGCAGGAGGCAGAAAACCTACAGCTTATTGCTGGTGAGGATCAGATTCCTCTCACAGCAGTAGGATTTAAATGGGAGGAGCATGGTGCCACTCTTCCTGTAAAAACAGGGGCACTCAGGTACGCACAATCAGTGTGGATGACGCAAAGGTATTCTCAGGAAGAAGCTCAAAAGGAGTGGAATGAAAAGTCCGGAGATGCTTATGAACTGAGAAGTGATCTGATCAGCGATTTTGATTTCGCTTTCAGAAAAAGAGATGATTTGCTAAGCAGGTTAAATGAGATCAAAGGAGGAACAGGACATGCAGACATGATTCAGGACCTCAGCGATCTGGCAAGCCTGGGCGAATTGGGTAAAGATGAGTTATCAGCAATCAATTTTGATGAAGCTCAGCTGGAGACTGCTGCTGATATGGCAGATAGTCTCGGTCAGGTCCTGGCACGTGCCAATGGTAGCGCCCAGGAACATACCGAAATCAAAACTATCCGTGATCAGGCTTTTAGCTACCTGAAAAAATCTGTAGACGAAATCAGGGTTACCGGAAAGTATGTTTTCAGAAAAGACAGCGACAGATTGAAAGCTTATAGCATTAGCTATAAGAGATAATCTGTAGATCCGCCGACAATAGCATTGTCTGGATCGGTTTCAAATCAATCGCAGACAGTGTTTTACGATGGGGTCGCTCAACCTTAAGCTCATTCAGGAGTTCAGTAATGAATTCAGGGATGAGCTTTTTTTATTGATTAAATTTCAAAGAAAAGCATCAATAGATGATGTTCGCTGAAGGTAAACGATTATCAAATCCAAATAAAATATTGCTATCAATCATATTTTAAAATCAAACAAAATAATATTTTGCAGGGAAAGGATTTTGTATCCGCGAAGGGGTCAACCCTATCCGCGAAGAGCTAAAAGTTACCCGCGAAGGGGTGCCTACCGTCCGCGAACTCAAAAAATTAGCCGCGAATTGTCAAAAAGCATCCGCGAAGAGGTCAATCATGTCCGCGAAGAGCAAAAAAAGGTCCGCGAAGGGGTATGCACCTCCCGCGAATTCAGTAAAAAAGCCCGCGAACGGATAAAAATTTTGCAGGAAGTTTAAATTTTATCCGCGAACGGAATATTCTTTGGTTTGCGCTCAATCTTTGGTTAACTTAATCCTCCAAATACTTGTATAATGATGTTTAAGCCCTGAATTCTGTTAACACAGGTGTTTTTAATCCTGATTAAGAGTTACTCATATCTAATTAGTCCTGATGAATAGTGGCATCTTTTGCTTTAGTCCTGTTTTCGGTCGATAACAGGCCAAACTTCTCTGAACCAAAGTAAAAACAAGAGGCGCATCCTTCTGACGCACCTCTCTCTAAGGGAACGCTCCGTCTATGTCGGGAAAGGAGCGTTTTTGTTTTTTCTCGAAGGTAGCGGCTTTCAATAATGGCTGATTCGAACGCCGAAGATTCAGCGAAATCCTATGCTAAGGCCTTCGCCTGAGGCTTCTGCCGTCGGAGAAAGCTTCGGTTTTCTATGTAGGCTTTCCCTCGGAGGCCGAAGCTTTAGCGTAGGCTCTCCCATATCTCCTGAATCAACTCGCTTTCGACCCTGAGAGACTCCATAGAGGCAAAGAAAATCACTCTTAGCGCCATTGGGTCCTTCGTCTTCAATTCTTTAAAGGCAGTCATCATTACTTCTGCCAATGCTTCATTGTCCAGCTCACTATGAACGCTTAATTCGATCACATTTTGATTAATACTGCTGATGGAAAGGTGAAAGGTCATATTTTCAGATTAAAAAAAAAGAATGCACCTCTATTGCAGGCGCATTCTAGGTAACTAACTGTTCGGTTCAAAACACATACTACGAAAGACTGTTGTGGAACCTATGTAATCATGTGGCTCAGTGGTTGGATACGCTAACCAATTAATTGTCGTTTTTAACGACCCTAAATCCGCATGTAAACACTATCTGATTTTCGTCATCCAGGTAATAGCATTTTCTGGAGTGGTCATAGAGAACTCTTACTCCATTTGTTTTGAGGTAAGTCAGGTAGTTGGATAGTTGAGAAACACTTACCTGTAGTTTAGCAGCAAATTGCTGTCTGTTTCCTGTAGCCTGTTTCTTGATTAACTCAAACATATAAGTAAGCCTGGCCGAATCCTGATCAAATTGTTTTAGCATGGCAATTCATTTTGAAAAACATAGGAGTTGACTAATCCTGTGCGTATTTTTAGAAAATCAATAATTAATCTAATCTAATTGTCAATATTTATGGCAATTTAGACATAATAAATGTCAATAAGCAATAATTAGACATAAAAAATACATTTTGTGACGGAAATATTGTCATTTTTAGGTAGGCGCATAAGCGAGTTAAGAAAGAAATTAGGGTTTTCTCAGCAGGAGTTAGCAGATAAAACCGGATTTAAGAGAACTACGATATCAAGCATTGAAAGAGACGACCAAAAGCCTACTTTGGAGTTTCTGCTTAAGTTTTCACAAATAACAGGACTAAGTATAGATGAAATTCTACAGGTAAATAGCAATAAAGGGAAAAGCTTGCCAGAAAAGCTGGATTCTTTACCAGCGGAGAAAGATATGAGTAAAGCTTATGAAATTGTGCATGAGGTAAAAGATTATCTGCAACATCTGGAAACCGAGCATAAGACGTTGCAAACAAAGTATGTCAATGCCTTAGAGGATCTCAAAAAATTGCAGGAAAAGCTTGCTACACTTTTTGATCTTCGTCGGTAGAGACGATGATTGGAGCGTTTAAGGAGGTGATTCCGGATAGAGATTCAGCTACTCCTTTCCTTAGTCTTTTCATTTTTCTTTTTTGCCACCAGACAAAGGACAAGGCAAGCAGGAGGAAAGCTACTGCAGCTGTTAGTAAATTGTTTTTCCAAATCAATGAGCTTATCAGGTCTAGTTTTGCCTGTAGACTGTCATGGTTTTCCCGAAAGCGGGCTGCTTTTAGCTGTTTCATGATCTGCTCTTTATCTGCTACAAAGCCATTGATTTTCTCGAAATACAATTGGCTGTATGCATGGCTGTCTTCATACATCCCCAGCTTATGGTGCACTTCACTCATTAGGTTGAACAACTTAATAAAATCTTTTGATGGCTCTGTTTGATCAAAAACTACCTCCGCTTTTCTATAATAAGACACTGCCTGTTGATGCTGTTTCATATTTTGCAGACTGGTACCCATATCCATGTAAGTGATGAATTTGTCCTTTTCGCTTCTTTTGGCACTCAGTGCTTTTTGAAACCAGTTAAGTGCCATATCATATTTACCTTCCAGCAGGTAGGTATTTCCCATGTTGTGATAGGCTTTGCCAATGTAGCGGGCATGTTTTTCCGTATCTTTTCCAGCTAGGGTCAGCACTTTTTCATACGTTGATCTGGCCAGGTCAAATTGTTTTTGGTCTGACTGAATCTGCCCTATGCGGTAATGAATCTTTACCAGTCGTGCCTCGTCATTAAAAGCGCTTGCCAGTTGCAACGCCTCGTCTATGGTTGACTGTGCTGTGCCATGGTCTCTCATTTTCCGATAGACATTGCTGAGATTATATAATACATTAACCTTTCCTTTATCAGTTACATATTCTAATGCTTTTTCATATGAAGTGATTGCTATTTCATAATTATTATATGACTCAGAAATTTTACCAATATTATTATGAATACCATATCTATCAAAGTCAAATTTCGAGTCATCTGGAACTATCAAAATTGCTCTTTCATATGAGTTATAGGCATTAATAAAAAGCCCCTTCCTATCATAACTGTAGCCAATCAGAAAATAACTGTAAAAGTCCTTTTCATCTCCCAATCCTTGTTTTAAGCTCTGGCGGGCATAGTAAATGGCTGAATCATAATTGCTATCAAGCGATTGTTCTGCCAGCTGATTGTAAGCAGGTGCTGCCAGGTCTTCTCTGCTACAGGAACAGAAAAGTGAAGCCACTAAACAAATACTGATAAAGCTGAAGATGATGCGCATTATTTTAACCTTGTAAGTATTAGCAATTGATAAAAAACGCCTTTTTCTGGCTAGAAAAAGACGTTGGTAATATAAAAAGTCAAACGCATTTATAAAAATGACATAGCAAAAAGTGTTACTCAGCCACCTGATTGCGTGTTGCTACCAGGTTTGACTACATGACCATCATCATCATCTGTCATAGGGAGTTCTATTACTTCTTCGTCAGTTATTTCACTGTATGGGTCTGAGCAGGAAACAGCGATTGTCAGTAGCATGCCCATGAGTAGCGTCATTGTTCTTTTTTTCATCTTCGTAATATTTAGTTTATGAAACATACATTGTCAGGATAGATTTTGTCTATCGCCGACAGATCAAAAATAACATATTTCGCCCTTGCATAAGCCAGCACTGAAGCTTCCACTGGCAGTAATTAAATATTGGTGGGATTTTTCAGTAGTCCTGAGATTTAAGACTGGTAGATTTTAGCTTTGTAGTAGGGATGGGTGATTCTTCTGATCAATAGCTGAAAAATTCTGTCAGGATCATGTTTTTGGCTTTTTGTCGAAAGACTGACCTAGTCCTATGCAAAGACAGGTTGGCAGGAACAATTTCGATTGTTCATTGTTGGCCTGCTAATAAAGGAAAATAAAAAACCAAACAGGATTAATAATGATTGTCTGACAAAATTGAATGGAGGTTACTATTTTTGATTTACAGGTTGCAATAAAACCTATTATTTGTAGTTGGATCAGTAAGAGTAATTGCGCAAAAGGAAACTAATTACGAATTCCTTTCTATGCATCTTCTTTCAAAGGAGAAAACATCGACCCGAACACTCCAGAAACCAAAGTAGGGCAAAACCAAAATTTAAATTTAATGATTATGAAAAAGTTGAAATTATTTTTTTCAGTGGCATTAGCTGTGATGTTAATGTCCGGAAGTCTTTTCACACAAGCACAAATTTGTGATGATAATGGCGAAAAGAGAGTTGTTGCATGGGAGGACGTTAATGGTAAACCTCACTGCTGGTCATATCCGTGGGAAACTCAGTGCTTTGTTCCTTGTAGTGCTGAAGCACCTGAGACAATTGCACCTTAATTTGAATTGTAACAAAAGAGCAGTTGGCTATATGGCCAACTGTTTCAAAAGCTTAATCCATGAACAAAATACTAATTACTACTATCATTTTACTTGCTTTCTTGGGCTGTAATACTAAAAAAGAGAAAACCGGTCAACAGAAAAAGGTAAAGCC
>JBCBHL010000148.1:0-16499 GCA_038525605.1 Bacteroidota bacterium | reverse complement strand
GTAACGCGCAATAACCATTAGAACTTTCCGGTGAGAGTAATACCATAAGTTCTTGGAAGACCAAAAGAGGCCGCATTGAATCCACTCACCCCATAACCGTAGCTGAAATATGCCACATCAGTGACGTTTTTAGCCCAAATGAACAGATCAGCATTTTTGGTCGTCACACCTAATCTCAGATTAAGCAACCCATAGGCGTCCTGTGAGATGGCATTAGAAACATCCCAATACATATCACTTTGATATTGATAATCGATTGAAGACTCAATGTTGATTTTATCAGAAACAGGTAAGATGTAATTCACATTAAGATTTCCATTAAAAGCCGGTGACACAGGCAGGTCATTGCCTGATTCATCAATTTCGATCTCCTGAAAAGTGTTTGGATCGACACCAGTAGCTATAAACTCAGTAATTTCAGTTGACAGATATCCCAGGTTCATATTGAAAGTCAATCCTCTGGAAGCTACCCATTCTGATTCCACTTCAATACCGCCACTTCTGGATTCTCCAATATTATCTGTCCCAAAATTGAAGGTTGCGGCATCAAGTAGGTTAAAAACTTGTTGATCGGAGTAATTGATGATAAACCCTGTTACATTCCACTTCAGGCGATTATTTAGCAAATTCGATTTAAATCCTAACTCATAATTAATGGTATTTTCCGGATCGAATGGCGCATCTTCCGGATTAGTAACGAAGGTATTGATTCCGCCAGGGCGGTAGCCACGTGCCACATTCGCAAATAAAAATATATCCGAGTTGGTTTGATAACTAACAGATAACTTGGGTGAAACGGCGGTAAATTCAGCACTTTCGTCAATATTTCCTTCCGGAATCAAAGGAGTTGTAAAAACTCTATCCACTGTTGCAGAAGCCTCCTCGTAATCGAATCTTAAACCACCGGTTATCGTCCAGTTAGCATCAACTTTATAGGATGATTGGCCAAATACTGCAAGGCCTTGCTGAATTCTCTCTGAATCATCGATGCGCTGATAGGGAGCGAGAGGGTCCTGAATATTGTCCACCCCACTAAAAAGTATGTCATCATTCAAATTAACACTTCTGTACAAAAATACACCGGCAGTCCAATCCAAATTCGCTGTCTGATTGGAAGAAAGTCTAAACTCCTGAGAGATGTTTCTTAAATCAAAATCTCCCTCCACTGATTGAATGCTGAGAGGTGAATAATCAAATTCATCCCTCCTGCTTTGTTCCGTGTATTGATAAGCTGTGACCGAGGTGAAATTGAATTGATCAAAGTCATAATTGATTTTTAGTGCTGTATTGTGTGTGGTAACTTCCCTAAAAACATCTTCATTGAAATTGACCTGATTTCGATTGTTTTTGAGAATGCCCTGAAATGAATTGCCTGGGGTAGCCAATGCAAATGCATAGCCATCGGACTCCCTGAATTGCAAACCGTATGTGAGCGCAATGGAAAAATGGTCATTTGCAAAATACTTGAGTCGTGCTGTTCCGTCTATCGTTTGCCTGTTTTGCAGGTCTTTACCATTGAATTCATTTTTCACAAACCCATCTCTGTCCGTGTAATTGGCATTGACTCGAAAAAATAGTTTATTCTCCTTAAGGGGTAAATTTAAACCCAATCCATACTCTTGAAGGTTCAGGTTGCCAAGACCTGCAGTTACATAGCCATTCAATTGATTCGTTGGTTTTTTGGTAGTAATTTTCACAACTCCAGCAAGTGCATTTCTACCATATAGAGTGCCTTGAGGTCCCCTTAAAACTTCTATCTGCGCTACATCACTAAGTGCCAATGGGAAAGCATAAGTAGTGAAATACGGCACATCATCTACATACAATCCTACCACCGGGACAAAATCAATTGTGGAAATTCCTCTGCTAGCGAATAGAGAAAATGAACCCGTAGTACCATCATCATAAACTTTGAAGTTCGGGGCAATGCTGTTCAATTCCCCAAATTGCTTGACTTGCAGTTGTTCAATCCGCTTGGAAGAAATGGCTGAAACTGCCGATGCTGTCTTTTGAATATCTTCCAACCGACGGTTAGCAGTCACAATAATCTCATCCAGCTCTTCCCTCGTGGTTGACATCTTGAAATTTACTGAGACATCTTCTGATACCTTGATATTCTTTTGTTTTGTGAGATAACCGAGATAGGAAATCTCTATAAAATACTCCCCAGCTTCCACATCTTTAATTAAAAAGTTTCCATTGACATCAGAAAGAGAGCCCTTAGAGGTATCGATTAATCGGACAGCTGCCCCAATTAACAACTCACCATCCTGATCTTTGACCGTTCCCGAAATTTTGAATTGAGCTTGTAACTCAAAGCTGAGTAATAATAAAAGCGCTACAACGCAAGTCTTCATATTCATAGTTTTTGTGTAGATTGCAATAAGGTTATTTAGAATTATTCTAAACAAATCAAAATTACTTGAGAAGCAGAAAGAACAAACTACTTGAGAAGGAGAATTAAATACGTGATACGGAGAAAGATAAAACAATTGTCATTTGCCCTGGTTTGAAATCGCCTTATTACAGTGATTTGTTAAAAAGGATGATTTTGTGAGATGAATGTCCACAGTTAGGGTATTATTTCGCTAGAACTAGGGATTGACTTCCAGTTCAATCATGTTCAATTTTAAGTAAGTTTCTCATGACGACTCCAGATTGACTTTTTATGAGAGACTTTAGATGGATTTGATTTAGTAAATGACATGAAGACCAGAATATACGGATCAGAATTAGAGGAGTTGGCTATTGAGGTTAATTATCCTGATTCCTTTCAAATGAATGGTTCCAGCTATGTGGAACGAGTTTATGACACAGATCCATTCATCGGAAGTGGATCTTATAAAGAGATTTTCTTTGACGGGGTGCACATTGGTTATGGAGATTTTGATTTAGCTAATCCTACGTTGGTCTATTTTGATTCTGAAATGGAGACCATCGAAATGCATTTTGCATTATCCGGTTTTGCGACAGGTCAGTCCGACAGTTTTGCAGATGAAGTAACCTTTGCAAGCAATGAACACAATTTATTGTACGCATCAGAATTCAAAGGATCGATTGAATGGTCTGCAAAAAAAAACATGAAGGTCTTTGAAATTAATTTATGGCCATCATTTTTTGAAAAATATTTACCTGATGGCAGGTTATTCGATTTGTTTAGAGATAATATACAGAAGAAAAAGAGTGCAATCCTATCTCCGCACAATTATCCAATTACGCCTCAAATGATGAAATTGATTTATCAAATCATTCATTGCGGGCGCACCGGACATTTCAAAAGAATGTTTCTGGAATCTCAGGTGATCGAGCTGCTGATGTTACAACTCGAACAAATAGCAGCACATGACTGCACAGTTTTTTGCCAATCAAATGGAAAGCATTCAGAAAAACTTTATGAAGCCCGTGAGATTCTTGCAAGCGAATTAAATGGAAATTTCACTTTGCATAGCCTCGCACAGCAGGTTGGCACCAATGAATTTACCTTGAAGAAAGGTTTCAAAGAATTATTTGGCACAACAGTATTTGGTTATTGGAACCAACTAAAAATGGAGGAAGCACAAAAGTTGTTAGCTGAAGGAAGTCATAATGTTTCGGAAGTGAGCTTGATTGTGGGCTATAAGAACCCCCAGCATTTTAGTACGGCATTTAAGAGATATTTTGGTTATAAACCGAGTGAGTTGAAATTATCCAAATAATTCTACTAAGGTGGTCCTTTGCTTTCCACAAGAAGGTTTAAAAAAAGCCCTGCTTCGCAGGGCGAAAAAGGTCTTATCATTGCATTTAAGCATATAAACATACCACTTAGTTTAATTTTTTGGTTACAACATGTTTGATGCAGCTAGTGGAGTGTCTCCACCGTAGCACTAGAAGCCTTTAAGAAGCTGCTGGTCTAGGCTAAAGTAAAAAAAGCCCTGCTTCGCATAAAGCTTCGCAGGGCGAAGGTGGAGCCGGAGAGATTACTCATACCCTCAATTCCTGCCGCACTGCCCCTCGTGAATCTTCGATTTCAAACTCTCTTTACCGAGTTCTAATAATGAGATAATCAAAGCTTTTCGACAAAACGTTTGAACATAAAAGCTTTACCTGATCCTGATTTTAGGTATTTTTCGAATTTATATGCTTCGTACTTGTCATTGAAAGCAATATACGTTTCCAGAACTACTGGCAATCTCGATTTTGTATAGTGAATTTCGTTATTGTTGTGCCTTCTTATTCGGTCTTCCAAATTATTGGTACAGCCTGTATAGTAGGTGTTATCATTGCATTTAAGCATATAAACATACCACATAGTTTAATTTTTTAGTTAAAAGATGTTTGATACAGAAGTGGAGTTTCTCCACCATAGCACTAGAAGCCTTTAAGAAGCTGCTGGTCTAGGCTAAAGTAAAAAAAAACCCTGCTTCACATAAAGCTTCGCAGGGCGAAGGTGGAGCCGGAGAGATTACTTATACCCGCAATCCCTGCCGCACTGCCCCTCGTGAATCTTCGATTTCGAACTCTCTTTTACCGAGTTCGAACCATCACAATTCAAACAAACGAGAAAAGCCACCCCAAGGGTGGCTTTTCTCGTTTGTGGAGCCGGAGAGATTCGAACTCTCGTCCAGATAAGGAAATATAGCATCGTCTACATGCTTAGTTGATAATTAGCGTCTTACAGGAGGGCTGGCCATCAACAACCTACCTTTCCTGCCAGTCACTGGAATTTCGCATTGGCTTAGTAACCTCACCAATACTAGTCCCGAAAACGACACCCCTTAATCCTGTCTACAGGACAAAGACATGGAGGGATGTGACTGTCCGCCAGTCGGCGGATCAATAATTTCTACTAAACTTCGAAATTAGGCAGCCATGGCATAAGAATTATTGCCAATTATAAGTCAAGTGAATTGATCGCAGGTGTACACTTACCACCTGACATGCAAATACAATAAATGCACTTACTGTCGATACCGGTCGGCCCCATATCTATTCTATTCTACGTGCGCTCACGCAAAAAGTATGCAAAATTAATCAAATAAGTCTCATTTAATCATGATACACTCTCAAAAAAGAAAAATTATGAGATTTATTGCAAATTCAAGCCTTTTCAGCCCAGAAAAGGCTATTTCTCGATCGCTGGAAAAAGCTCTATTACGTTTTCATGCGTTTCATACGACTCATCGTCACGAAACCAACTAAAAAACACAGCATTAATCCACCAATTACTAAATAGCTCGTTCGATAACTTGTTACAGTTGTCCCTAACTGACGAGTATTACCTGTCAGAACAAACTGACTCCAGTAATAAGGATGCGCCGCCAGTCCTTCGTGATTTGCCAGATAATCCAGCTTGGCATTACGCAATGCCACGTTCTTGGGCTGATCTTCCGCCAGGAAGCTATAGAAACTATTCATCAAGGTGGCCGTAGACCTGTCGTTGGCTACCCACAGACTCATCACCACACTCTGACATCCGGTATAAAAACAACCTCTCGCCAGGTTCAACACCCCCTCTCCTTTGACTACCTTTCCGAAACCTGTATTACAAGCACTTAAAACGATCATATCCGCATCTATCGAGCAATTGTACAGTTCGAAAGTATGAAGATATCCGTCATTGATCGTATCCCTTTGGTCCAGTGAAAATGCAATCTTGGAATGCATCGGGTTCTCATCATCTACCATCGCATGTGACGCAATGTGGATAATATCACTGCTGCCGGCCTTGTCGCGAAACACCTTTTCTGTAGCTTCTGAATTAAGATATACCTGAGAGTCGAAATATTGTGAGACATATTCCACCTCCCCTACCGTCCAGTTGAGTGGTTTCAGCGAACTTCTGATAGTATCGGTTTTATGAATACCTGCCAGCAAATTCTCTTTGAAAGAGGGTGCCACGGCCAGCATCCGGTTGTTCAAGACAGGCTTTTTTTTCTTCTTTTTAAAATCAGCAACATACATAGCAGCTGAACTGCTATAGCTAACAACATGCTTTCTGATGAGATATGGCAGTCCATGATAGTCGATTTGCCCTCTATCTCCTTCCTCTGTCAGGAAGGATTCGAAAGGAATTAAAGATAATTCACCGTCGGGGATAATTATCAGACGCCGTCCATCGATAACCGATGCTACAGGTGCCAAAAGCTGCCGATACAAATAATGCGATGCATCTAAAAAACTCTCATAATCTGCTTGTGAAGGTTTTAGTAAATCCGGATGATATAAGGCAGCACGATAGGCTGCCAAACTTTCATTAAATGCCTCATCTCTGGATATGCGCTTTACTGTCAATTTTTCAGTAGTGATGACAAATACATAAACCGATTCCTCACCCATCAGGTACTCAATCAATACCTCCTCTCCTTTCCGAAGATACTTTTGAACTTCAGAGATTTTTGTAACTCCTTCACCATAGCGCAACTCATAATATTCAGAATAATTAATTCTGATGTAGTCTTTCACTTGAGCCAGTTCTCTTTTAAGAGAAAACAACTGTGCTACTGCTTCCTTTTTATCCGACTCGGCCTCAGATTTAGCACGAACCAGCTGGTTTTCTGCTGCTTCAATACTTTTCAGTATCTTTCTTTCTTTAGAATAGACTGAATCCGGTAACGGGGAGGCATCTTCTTTCATTGCCGAAGCTTTGATTAGCGTCTTCAGAAAGATATTTTTACTTTTTTGTACCTGATAATAGGTTTGCTCATCATACTGCTGTTCAATAGATAGTGCTTTCTCCACCAAAGAATATAGATTCTCTCTAATGTATTCATTGGAATACTCCGACTGATATCGTTTCAATACTTTGCTGTAGAGGTTGATAATTTTCGCATACAATTCTTCCGCCTCCTGATAGCCGGAATCAATATTGATCATAGGTAGTACTTCAGCTTTCAATTCAAGCGCCTGCGTCAGCATTTCCACATCGATGATATTTTCAAATCTGACATCTTCCAAATCCACTTTCTTACCAGACACAAAACAATGGTTGATCGCTTCATTGACGTATGTAATGGCCTTCTCCAATTCTTTTTCTTCACTGTAAAATTCTGCCATTTTAAAGTAGGCCCGGGCTACTTCAAATCCTTCCGGATAATGCTTCTTATAAATAGCCAGTCCCTTTTCCCCATACTTGATCGCAGATGCTTTATCGGACATTGCTTTGTGAACTGCAAATTTCAATGAGTAAGCGAGTGCCACCTCGTAATGCTGTTCTCCAAAATGAGCTGTTCCGTTTTTGACAACCTCATCAAGGTAATGCAATGCCATGTCATAGTTTTTTAACTCGTAATAGCAATCTGCCACACTATTATAGGCCTGCAATACATTGAGGTGCTCTTTCGGGAAGTGTAATTCGTAGATATCAATTGCTTTTTTAATGTACTGCAAGGCTTCATTAGGTTTGGTCAGCATGAGCACATTGCCAATATTGGTATAGCTTTCCGCTAATATCGGTTTGCCATCACCCAAAACTTCTTTTTTGATCTCAACAGCTTTGAAATAATATTCCAATGCCCTGTCATGATCAGCCAGGTGTTCAGTGTAGATAATTCCCAGATTATTATAAGCTGTCGCAATTAATAGATTGACTTTATCACTTTCCGGTAAATCTTTGATGATGGCAAGGTATTTTTGATAACAGCCAATTGCTTCATCATTGAGGCCCAGTTGATTATATGAAACGCCTATCAGGTTATAATTCAGGCTCAATTCATATTTGTCCACCTTATCAATTAAACTTAGTTTGATGGCCAGAGCTTTTTTAGCATACGCCAATCCTTCTTTAAAGTCCCCTGCAAAATGCCTGGATACTGCAAAATAATAGTAGCTATCAGAAAGTATCAGTGAATCTTTGATCGCTATGCTATGATAATTGTTTCGGAGAAAAATATCATTTGCAGCTACATGGTTTCCAACTCTAAGGTAATTTAAACTGATTTTGTTAATCACTGTAAGCAGCTGATCATTCTCCCCTTCATTTTTGTAGATGGCAAGTAACTGATTGTAAAACTCGTTTGATTGATCAATCTCTTTTGCATCTGCCAGCGAATCTGCTTTTTTACGCAACAATTCTGTATTTACCGTGTCTGTTACATTTTGAAATGATTTGTACATCGCCTGACCGAAATGAGGTAAAGTCAGGGCCAGCAAACAGATAAACATCTTCTGCATAGGAAATAGTGTAAATAGTTGTTAATCTTCAATAGTCGTCTCTATTTGCATATTCATCATAAAACTGAAAAAAAGCAATCAAATGATGAGATTTCAAATCCCAACCTGTCAAAAAGCTGATATCACACGGCTATGAGACATACAATTGTATACACAGGGATGGCAGTTCTTTATTTGTCATTTTTTAGGCATCAGGCTTGAATTTCAAAAAGGTCATTGTCTATATCAACTGATTCAATATCACGGTTTGAAATTAGGTTTACAGCAAACAGTCTTGATCGATGATCAAAAAAAGCCAATCACAGGGATCGGCTCTACTTTTTGAGATGAAACTTTCTTTAAACGGGGCAGTTATCACTTACCGGTCCGCCACACTCAGTTGAGTTACAAAAAGCGGAATAACAAACAATGTCACTGCAGGCATGTGCAATGAATGTGTGCCATTTGCCGTTACCACCTTTTACAGTTTCTTTATTTTCTCCTTCTATCTTAGTTACAAAACTTTTAACTTTTATTTTACCAAGATTTAATTTTTCACGTTTCATAGTCGTAATGTTTAAGTGTTAAATGATTTGAGTCAGACCTCTATATCATTCAGCTAGAAGCTGATCACTCAAGCCAAATCAATAAAAGGTCTGAAAATATGTATCCATTACTCTGGCAAACCCAATATCGGCCAATAGCCTTGACAGGCTCATTTACCAGAGCTGAAATTCTAATTATACAGGGCAATTATCACTGACTGGCCCACCACACTCTGTAGAATTACAGAAATCGGAATAGCAATTGATGTCACTACAGGCATGAGCAATGAATGTGTGCCACTTACCGTCACCACCTTTTACAGTTTTGCTAGTTTCTCCTTCTATCTTGGTTACAAAACTTTTCACTTTAATGTTACCAAGACTAAATTTTTCACGTTTCATAATAGTTATCTTTAAGAATTAAATGATTTTTGATGATTTATTGTCCGAGTTGAGCAAACGTTACCTCTGCGCTCTGAAAAAATAAAAAAAATTATCATCTGAGTATGCAAACATCCATGAATCCAATTAGTGTGTCTTTATTATTTTACATACCTGCTTTATGAAGGATGAAAAGGATATAATCGGTCTGATATTAAAAGGAGACAGCAAAACCATTTCGAAAATCTATCAGGAATGTTTCCCGGCCATTCGACAAATGGTCTTGACAAATTCTGGTGATAAGGAAGAAGCTAAGGATATCTTTCAGGAAACGATGGTAGTACTTTACAGGAAAATCAAAAACGACTCACTCACTCTCAACTGCACGCTTTCAACTTATATTTATTCTATCAGCAGGAATATGTGGCTCGATAAACTCAGGCGAAAAGGTAAGTTTCAGAACGTCATGCAGTTTCACCAGGAAAACTCCGGCCCTGATAAGAACCTAATCGACCTCATCCATCAAAATGAAACCTATGCCCTGTATCAGAAGCATTTTCAAAGGCTTGGTGAAGATTGCAAAAAAATCCTGTGTTGGTTTTTTGAAGGCAAAGACATGAAATTTATTGCCAGGGAGATGAACTATAAAAGTGAAGGTTATGCCCGAAAAAGAAAATTCAAATGTAAGGATAAGTTAATTCGGAACATACAAAATGACCCGGTGTATCATGAGATCACCGAAGGTAACAGTTTGGACAATCACACAATTAATTAAAATGGAAGAGCAGGAAAATCTACATGATCAGATCGAAAGATATCTCAGTGGGGAGATGAATGCAGATGAGTTAAATGCTTTTGAAGAAAGTATCAGGAATGATCGTGAGTTGGAAAATGAAGTAGCATTACATCGTGAAATTGCCACTGCAGCTTTAGAAAACGATGTAATCGAGTTTCGCGAGATCGTCAATTCTGCTATCAGCGAAAATTCTGAAGAACCTGTTTTCCTCCAACAAAACAATCGAAAATATCTGCTTATTGCCGCTAGTATCTCATTATTACTTTTAGCCCTTTGGGGAGTTTCAACGCAATTGAAAACACCTACGTCACAAGAACTTTACAGCAGCTACTACGAACCTTACGATGATCTGATCACAGGCAGATCTGATAAGCTTGCTGATGAAAGACTATCTGAATTCATGTCTTTTTACAACAGTGGTCAATATGATTCCGGGATAGCATTGATCAAAGAAATCAATATTGCTGAAAAACCTCTCCTACAGTTATATACGGGCATTTGCTTTCTAAATACCAATCAATTTGATCAGGCGATTAATCACTTTACACAGGTATCAGCAAACGGCGGTATGCTGGGAAAACAAGGCCTCTGGTACCTCGCAATGGCGCAATTAAAAAATAATGATTTGGAAAAAGCTACAGAAAGCCTGAAGATTATTATCTCATCGGGAGAAAACTCTTTATACAATGCTAAAGCGATTGAATTATTGGAAAAGATAAAAAATTAGGCAAAAGTGCCTACATAAGTTTTCTATTTGATGATCAATTCATTGCAATATATACAACGATGAGTACGTCTTGATAGCAAAAACTATTTCCTATGAAAAACTTATACCTCTTTGTACTGATCATCATACTTTCGTGTTCCACTCCTGAGAAGGAAACTCAGCAAACACTCCCAGAAGGAGATAATCAAGAGCTTGCCCAACTTCACGAAGCTGATCAAAAAGACAGAAAAGGAATCATTGACTGGTCTGAGGTATCTGTACGAGACAGTGAAAGACTAGCAAGAGTCAATCAGATGCTGGAAGAAGGACTGATAGTTACCGGGAAGGACCATTACCATGCAGCGATGATCTATCAGCATGGCTATGAAACGAAAGATTCCAGGCTGGCCGTAGAGATGATGAGGAAAGCAATAGCACTCGACTCTGCAGTAAACAAGTGGCTACTTGCTGCCGCAATCGACAGGGATCTGATGCGCCGCGAAAAGCCACAAATCTATGGCACACAATATATTAAGCAAGGGGAATATGAACCGTGGCAGAGATATGAAATTGACAGCACAAAAGTGACAGATGAAGAGCGAATTGCCTATGGTGTTGAAACTCTGGCAGAGCAAACGCTCAAAATAAAACGCATGAACCAAAAACAAATCCCTGAATTATGGGCAGCTGAAAAATCCATCGATGAAATTATAAGCTTCATAGCCACGGCAGACCTCAGCGATAGCGAATACAACCTTTCTGAAACGGCTATTAACAGCTTTGGTTATCAACTAATAGCGGAAGAAAAAACAGCAGAAGCCTTAAAAATATTTACGTTGAACAGCAAGTTGTATCCAGAAGTCGCCAATACCCATATCAATTTGGGTGCACTCCTGATGTCATTGGGGAGAAAGGATGAAGGAATTAAAGCTTATCAAAAAGCCCTTGAACTGGATCCTGAAAATAAGACTGTTGCAGATGTAATTGCCAAATCCAAACGAAGTTTGTGATCGTTTACTGCTTCTGAGATTGCAACATGCTGATGGTAAGAGCATATTAAGTAGGAAATATGCAGCCATTCAAAGTGCGAAAAACTACTGTTTGGGCATCAAACTGACCCGACCAATGGCACTATTACCATTCGACCCGAAAAACCTGCAACTCGTCGACCAGAAATTCACAAGCCGGAGATTGATTTGTACATTCGTTTAACATTAAGCGAACCGAAAATCATGGTATTAACAACTCCGACATTAGAACAGATTATTGACAGCCTCTCTGCTGACGAGATAAACCTTATACTCGTTGGTGAGAATAATCAAGTCGATATTGAAGCGCTGATCAGTCATTGCAACAAAAATAATTTGCTAATGGCAGGAGGAATATTTCCCGGAATCATTCATCAGAACAATCATTCCGATGCGGACGTATTGATTAAATACTACCCTAAGTCAACAAAAGTCAAGATTTTCAAAGAGCTGGGAAAGAGTGCCGATTTCGACTTCTCTAAACTACAGGATGATCAGCATTCAGCACTGCTGTTTATTGACGGACTCTCTGCTAAAATTTCTTACTTTCTGGAAAAAACCTATTCTTTCTACTGGGACAACATCAAATTTATTGGCGGTGGGTGTGGTTCGCTCTCGCTTGTACAACAACCTTGTATTTTCAGCAATGAGGGCTTCTTCATGGATGCCGCTTTGATGCTGTTTTTAGATTCGGACTTAACAGCAGGGGTAAAACATGGCTGGAAAAGAATCTCAGGCCCATTTGTTGTTAGTGCTGCAGAAGGAAACATCATTAGGGAACTCAACTGGAGACCCGCCTTTGATGTGTATCGGGAGACTTTGCTGGCACATGGAGTCAGCGATATCAATCCCGACAACTTTTTTAACATTGCCAAGGCTTTTCCATTCGGAATTTTCAAAGAAGGAACTGAAGATGTCGTGAGAGACCCGATCGTTACAGATGGTCAGTCGCTCACATGCGTGGGTGAGGTTACTGTCAATTCGGTGGTGAATATCCTCAACGGTGAAAAATCAGATTTGATCTCGGGTGCTGAACAAGCAGCGATGGATGCCTTTCAGGATACAGCCGTCAAAGACATGCTCGTTGTAGATTGTATTTCACGGTCTTTATTTCAAGATGATGAATTCTCAAACGAGTTGGACAGTATTTCACAGGTGATTAAAGAAAAAAAAGTATGCATTCCATTGGAAGGTATTTTATCTTTAGGAGAAATATCTTCTTATGGTGATGGCTATTTAGAGTTTTTCAATAAAACAATTGTGGTCGGCGCATTCCAGAATCATGACAGATAGTTTACAGCACATATCTCTGCTATATGAGTTGAGTGTGACTACACTCAAACACCTGGACCCCGCTAAAACAGCGGAGAATTTCGTGAAAAAATTTCTTTCACGGAAAAACCTCAACTATGGAGCTATCTGGATGATTGATAAGCTGGCGGATGAAAATATCCACTTCTCCAGACTCTACAGCATGCCGGAAACCGACGATTATTACCGGACATCGCTACATAGTTACACTGAATTGTTTGGAGAGAACCTTTTCGCTGAGACTAAAGAATCGATCTTCGATGATCAGGTACTTAGTGGAAATTTTCTCTATTTTAAGTTAGGAGATATTGCCATATTAGAACTATTCAGTAAAAACAATCCTGACAAGGTGAGCTTACAAGCCATCTATCCTTTCAAAGATGTTTTCAATCAGCTAGCTATCAGCATAGAAAGTGGCTTTTCCTATCAGCACCTGCAAAAAGAAATAGAGCAACGGAAAATCGCAGAGAAGTCACTGACGCATAACGAAGAAAAGTACAGAAGAATAGTTGATAACATCAAACTGGGTTTACTGGAAGTAGATACAAATGATATTGTGCAATATGCCAATAACTCGTTTTGTGAACTGGTAGGCTATGAACTCGGTGAAATCCTCCATAAAAAAGCCGCTGAAATGTTTCTTTTCGAAGAAGACCGAAACATCTTTCTGAAGGAGAATGAGAAAAGGAAGCAAGGTCAATCCAGCGTATACGAGTTGCCAATCAAAACCAAAACAGGGGATAAAAAATGGGGAATCATCAGTGGAGCTCCGAATTTTGACAGTGAAGGCAATCAAATAGGCTCTATCGGTATCCACCTGGACATCACTGAACAAAAGCAACTGATTCATGACAATGCGTTTCAGGAATCAAAACTCAAAAACCTGTTTGAAGTTTCTCTGGACGCACTGATTTCTATCGACAGCAAGGGTAATATCATTGAATGGAATCCACAGGCGGAGAAAATCTTTGGGTACTCCAAGCAAGAAGTACAGGGCATTAAACTCACTGATACGATCATACCGGAAACTTACAGATCTGCTCACGAAGAGGGAATGGACAATTTCCATAAAACAAAAAAGGGCCCTGTCCTTAATCAGCGAATTGAAATATCTGCTATACGCAAAAGCGGTGAGGAATTTCCTATCGAACTGACGATTTTTCCAATAAAGCATGAGAACGAACACTTCTTCACTGCCTTTGTAAGAGATATCACAGAGATAAAAGATTCACGGGAAGCGATGACAAGTGCTTTGAAAAAACAAACAGAGCTCAACAACTTAAAGTCCAGCTTCGTCTCCATGACCTCACATGAATTACGAACGCCACTGACGACCATTAGCACCGATGTGGAATTGCTGAATTACTTCCTGGACAATGGTGATCAGATCAATATTGACAGGTTTAAAAAAATTATCAGCAGAATGGATCTGAACCTCGACAGGCTAAACCACCTGATCAACAATATATTGTTAATCGGACAGCTTGATTCGCAAAAGGTACCATTCTCACCGGAAAACACTGACATCATGGACCTGGTAGCTAAGCAGATCATAAACAATTATGCCAACAGAGACCGTGAGCTTAAGTATGAAGTCGCAGGCAATCCATATCAGATGCAGGTCGACCGGAAACTATTCACCCAAATCCTGGACAATCTGGTTAATAATGCCTACAAGTATTCCGAAACCGGATCGCCGGAATTGAAGCTTGAATTTCAGGAAAAGCAATTGCTAATCCATGTCACTGATCATGGAATTGGCATTCCCGAGTCTGAACATGCCAAAATGTTTGGTTCATTTTTCAGAGCCTCAAATGTGGGAAGTGTGCAAGGTTCAGGCCTTGGACTTTCCATCGTCAATCAGTTTGTGAAATTACACGATGGTAATATCACCTTTAAAAGTATTGTAAACCAGGGAACAACATTTACCATGTCGTTCCCCAAAAATTAAAGACTAGTTATGAGCAAGTACAATGTATTAATAATAGAAGATGATCAACATATTGCAGCTTCGCTGAGCGAAATGCTCGAAATCCTCGATCATAAAGTCGTGGGAGTAGCTCCATCCTATGAAGACGCAATTGAAAAATTAAAAGATAACGATGTAGAAATTGCGTTGGTAGACATCCAGCTCAAAAGTGAAAAAACAGGAATCGATGTAGCAGAAAAGCTTAAATCGGAGTTCAAACTTCCTTTTATTTTTACCACTGCCTATGCTGACAAGGAGACTATCCAGAAAGCGGCGGAGCATAGCCCGTACGGTTACATCGTAAAGCCCTACAGCATGAAAGAAATCAATGCTGGGATTGAGGTAGCTATACAAAATCACAAAAACATTAAGTCTTTCAAAGAAGACGAAGGAGTTTTCAACCAGGCCAGCTTATTCATAAAAGTAAATTCCAGGCTGGTAAGAATAGACCTCAAAGATATCTTGTATGTAGAAGCAAAAGGAGATTATACAGTCTTCAAAACAGACAAAAAGGGATATGTAGTTAACTCTACTTTCAAAAATGTAGAAGAAAAACTCGACCCCAATCAGTTTATCAGGGTACACAGATCATATATTGTCAACGTCGACAAAGTAGTAGACATAGAAGAAAACAACCTGCTCATCAACGAGCAAATTATCCCGGTCAGCAGAGGGCAAAAACCGAATCTGATGAAAAGGCTGAATACACTTTAAGAAAAAAGCCCTGATTACTGAGTAATCAGGGCTTTTTTACTGCAAAACAGCAGTCTAAAGTTAATGACAGACCTTAGCCCTGCATGAAGCGCACGAATGCTGTGTAAGCTCATTTTCACCAATCACCACAACCTCTTCCAGCACGCAAGAATCAAATGCCTCATCATAAGTTGCACCCCCTTTTGCCGCAATCTGATTTTTCATATCGATGCTAGTGATAAAACTTTTAGCCTTTAATTGATCGAGATTTAGCTTTTTGCCTTTCATGATAATTTTAGTTTTGTTAGCAATAAAATTTGTTTATCAACACTTACAAAGTTTAAAATTTTGAAAAAATGTAACAACTCCAAATATTCCAGAATCATCCTCAACAAAAAACTGCAAACCTATTAATACTGAATCCGCTTACCTCTGAAATCCCTGATTTCGAAAAATGATGCCTTTTCCAAATCATTTGAAGCAATTACATCCGTACATCAAATAGCCAACCTCCGGCTATCCGCGCTACAAGCCTGATCACCAGAGATGTAGCTTCACGCAAGCTAAACCACACAGGCTGGGTAGCCAGCTGCTATCCGGGCTACTTTACAACTGCACCACTTACCGCATCTTTATTTCCGCAATATGATCGATCAACTTTCAATTCTTGTAAACTCCCAATAATTCTTGTAGTAATCATCTAATTCCTTTCTTTGGAAACAATCCCATATCAACGTCCCTGATGCACCTAAAAAAGTACAACCATGTTTACAATAAGAAAAGCCACGCCTCTTTTGGCGCAGCTTTCACAAAACATACAGCTACTAAAAATTCTTAGATTCATTGTTCAGTCAGCCTTCCGCTGATCCAAACATTCTATCATTTATTGTCATAATTATCTTTTATGAAAGCTGCGCCAAAAGAGGCGTGGCTTTTCTTATTG
>JBCBHL010000147.1:0-16577 GCA_038525605.1 Bacteroidota bacterium | reverse complement strand
TGTTTGCTTTCTTTCAAATTGGTCTGATTGCGCTTCCCTACGTTTTTTATGACCTGGTTTGCTACCGTCGATTTTCACCACTTTTATACCCATACTTCTTTTCCCAACACTTTGGCCGTTGAAAAAAACCTCGCAAACCAGGTCATAAAAAACGTAGGGAAGCGCAATCAGACCAATTTGAAAGAAAGCAAACAAATCTGAAGTCATATATTCGGCAATGGAGGTAGCCAGAAAAAGAACCAATAAAGTATAAGCGAAAAGCACCAAAAAATCGATCAGATAAGCAAGGATTCTGCTTCCGAGTCCTGCCAATTGATAATCGATGGTTACGTTCTGGGTGGTTTCTATATTAATTACTGACATTTCTTCTCTTCGTTATGACTGCTGCAACGGTTATGTACGTTTGTTTGATCATTCAGGTGTCTAAAAGTATTTATTTTTTTAATCCTTTTTTAGCAACTCACCATATTTTAATATATCAGGTCTCATATCATACAGTGTTGCTATAACAATTCTATTGATAAATCTTTAACATGATCTATTTTGAAAGTGTAATCAATTCAAAAGTGATGAAGTCAATCAAAAATTCAAACAAACAAAATACTCAAGGGATTTTTCTTTTAGGCTTAGCAACATACTTGCACCAACTCTTAAATTTAATTAATCCATCAATTTAATTTATCTTAACGCATTGGAAGAATAGTTTCCTGTTAAGTTAAAATCGAAACAGTTAATCAAATCACCGAATCAAAAATAATTGCAAATCAAGGTATGAGAAAAATATTACCGATATTAATCGCGATTTCTATCATATGTAGTTGTGCTTCAACATCTGACACGAAAGATCAGAATAAAGAACAGACAAACGATGATCTCAAAGCTAAGGCAGAGGAGTTGGCTCAAAAGTTTATCATCGCTGATGGCCATGTTGATTTGCCATACAGGATGGAGGTAAAAGGATTTATGTTTAAAAAAGAAGTAGAAGACATCTCTGTAGAAACCAACGGAAACTTTGATTATCCGAAAGCCAAAAAAGGTGGATTAGATGCTCCTTTCATGTCTATTTATGTGCCATCAAGCTATCAGAAGAGTGGAGGAGCAAAGGAATTTGCTGACTCTCTCATTTCTATGACTGTTCAGGTAGCCAGAACCTATCCTGATAAGTTTGCATTAGCATATACACCTGAAGATGTTGTCCAAAATTTTGAAGACGGGTTGATCTCATTGCCTATGGGAATGGAAAATGGTGCGCCGATTGAAGACGACCTGGCAAATGTTCAATATTTCCACGACAGAGGAATCAGATATATCACCCTTACTCACTCTAAAGATAACCTGATCTGCGATTCATCTTACGACACAGTTCAAACGTGGAATGGGCTTAGTCCTTACGGAGAACGGGTAGTAGCAGAAATGAACAGAGTAGGTATAATGGTAGATGTCTCCCATATTTCAGACAGCGCATTTTTTGACGTCATGAAAATAGTAAAAGCTCCGGTCATTGCTTCACATTCCTCAGCCAGAGCGTATACACCTGGCTTTCAGCGAAATATGAATGATGATATGCTAAAAGCACTTGCCATTAACAAAGGTGTGATCCACATCAACTTTAGTTCTTCATTCCTTTCCAAAGCATCAAGAGATAAATTTAACGAAATGAAGGCTCATCTGGTGAATTATAGAGCTGAGAACAATTTAAAAGAGGAAGATTCGGTTTTCATTGCATACGAACAAGAGTTTACAAAAAAATTCAAAGAAGACAACAATCCATTTGAAGACATCAAAACTGCTGTTGACCACATCGACCATGTAGTAAATCTGATAGGGATCGATTACGTTGGGTTCGGTTCGGATTTCGATGGCGTAGGAGATTCATTACCAGTGGGCTTAAAGGATGTTTCCATGTACCCAAATCTGATATACGAACTCCTGGTGAGGGGTTATACTGAGGAAGATATTGAAAAAATCTGTTATAAAAACACTTTCAGGGTCTGGAATGAGGTAATCAAAGTATCAAACAAAATTGGTTGACAGCCGGTGGGATCATTATGGATTCTTGTATATTTAATTGATTCTTCTTTTTAGATTATTTCCTAATTGACATGGACTGACCTCAAAAACTAACAACAAATAATTTTTGAGGTTTTGTCTGATCCATACTGCGAATAACATCATAAATAACCTTTCTCATAGAAGCTATCTTGCGAAAAATAATGACATTATATCTGAATCAAGAAATTATTTATTCTTCTTCCGCTTTAAATCACCTCGTTTAAGAGATCTGATAAACCTCGACCATGCAAGCGGGTTCAACAATGGGTTGGCAGGTACCTGAAATCTGTTCTGAACGGCTTGAAACTGTTGCTCTGTGAAAAATCGGTGGTTTGTTGATGGACTGGGATCAATTTGATATAGTAACCTCAAGCGATATTCATCATTGATGATATTGTCAAGATTATTCAAGTCTTCATTGTATGGCAGTTCAAGCGCAAGCACCGCTTCTTTGAATAGTTCTTCTGTTGGATATGGGAAAACCTGTATTTCTTCCAGGTAGGTAGTATCTTCTTGTAATTCTATCACCACAGAAACGCTATTCCCTCTGTCTTCAGGTACGATAAAAGATTTTCTTTCAAAACCGAGTGCACTAACTACCACACTGTCTCCCTTTAGAAACGGCACAGAGAAATAACCATATGGGTTGGTTGTCGTTCCTCTACCTGATTCAGGCGCATAAATGTGCACCCCGGGCAGACCGTTTGTCGAGTCGCTTCCCAGCACTATTCCTGAGAGCTGAACGACATCTTTGTAGGGGTCACCTTCTTCTTCCTGAGCCTGAGCAACAGTACTGAAAATCATTGCCAAAACTACAACGAAAAGAAATGTGTAATATTTATGAATCCTGTTTATCAAAATTTCTTTTTCTTTATTAATGTATTTTTGAGGCAAAAGGTTTGCCAGCGGATACGAAAATACTAAAAAATTAATTGTGATGGCATCTATTGGCTTAAAATCAAGGCTATATGAGACTTAAAAACTTTAGTTTAAACTATGGAACACAGATTTTCAAGTCGTTTTCAGAAGAATCGAGGGTTAGGATCATCTACCTTTTGTTTCATAAAAGCGAATTGTGTATTTCGGATTTGGAAGCTATCCTAGATTTCACCCAAACTAAAACCTCTAGGCACATTGCTTATCTGAAAAATGCGGGACTGGTCAACTCACGAAAAATGGATCAATGGGTGTTGTACTCTCTAAAAGAAGAAGTAAAGGATATGCTGGGACAGATATTTGAATTCCTTCACAAGGATGCCATCTTGCAGGGTGACCTGGAAACTTTTAATATTTTATATTCCAATCGTGAGCTATCTTTGAATAAAATTGAGCAAAAAACCTGGAGACAATAATTTTTCATGAAATATAAGCACCTCTTATTTGACCTTGACCACACTCTGTGGGATTACGATACAAATGCAAAAGAAACACTGGCTGATTTATATGGCCAATATGAGCTAGGCAAACATGAATTGTTTGAGGTCTCCGAATTCATAGACACCTTCTTTCAGGTAAATGATGAGCTATGGACTGCCTATAATCACGACAGAATTAAAAAGGGTTATATCAGAGAAAACAGATTCAAACAGATCTTTGAAAGACTCCGGTTGCCATTGAGATATTATCCATTAGGCATTGATGATAATTACCTTCACTCCTGTCCTCAGAAAACTCATAAGATCCCTTTTGCCGACGAGGTACTTACTTATTTACAACCGCAATACGAGTTGCATATCCTCACCAATGGATTCAATGACGTACAATCTGTTAAGCTTGAGCGCTCGGGACTCGACAAATATTTCAAAGAGGTGATTACTTCGGAATCTGCAGAGGCGAAGAAACCATCTGCAAAAATATTTGAACATACGATGAATCAGATAAATGCATCAATAGACGAAACCCTTATGATCGGTGACAACCTGAATACCGATATCAAAGGCGCCAGAGATTTTGGAATCGATCAGGTGTATTTCAACCCTGAAAACAATCAGGACTATGACGCTACCTTTTCAATCACAAGTTTACTGGAGTTAAAAAAGGTTCTTCCAGTCTGAGAATTCAGATTTTTTCCTGAGATGTATGCTCTTAAAAAAACTGTCCGCTCCATTTGATCGCTCAAATAAAGCAGATAGCCTGTTTTAATAAAGTCTTCTTGATTCAAAAAAACTTAGTTGATATCCTCTCCTTTTTTCAGTTTAGCCATATCGCCTTCAAGTCTTTGTCTGAATCTCTCAGGTGCATTTGCCTGTGATGCCTTCAATGCTTTGATGGCATTTTTATATTTTCCGTTAGCAGAATGAATTCTGGCAAGTCCGTAATTGGAAGGCCATGCTCCCTCTGATTTTTTCACATTTGCCTCATGTACTTTTAAGGCCAGTTCATTGTTACCTCCAGCCATCAGCTGACTTCCGTATTGAAACAATTCTGTTGCATTACCTAATGAGATGATCTGATCTGCCAGCTTATTGGCCTCCTCGCTTTTACCCATTCCGTTTAGGATACGTGATTTCATAGATACATTACTGAAAGTAGGTTTACTGAAGAAATTCCCTTCTATAGAGCCGTTTACCCACTCCAATGCCTGCTCCATTTTTCCATTTTGCATAGCGAACCCCGCTGCCTGATCCCAATTACTTTGGGTAAAGCCAGCAGAATTAGTGAAATCAGACTTGATTTGTGCCATCACAATATCTGCGACCTTTACTTCTATCTTAAAAGGAATTTCCTTTTTGGCCCACCTTAAAGAAGCTACCGCGCTGTTTGCTTCTACCTCAGGAAAACTAAAGGTTAAAAGCTCTGCGTGGGTTGCCTCTTTAGACTTCACTTTTACCCTGAGTGCGTCTCTGCTTTCTTCATAGAAGTAACTTCCCCAGGCATTATTGTCTTTCGAAAAAATAATAGTCACATCTCCGTTTTCCTCAATCGCGGTATGAAATCCATACTTTCCGGCCGCAATTGATTTTCCTTCCACCGTTACCTCATCAGAGAATTCGATGGTAGTATTGGCATTGGCACCCGATCTCCAGGGAGCTGCAGTAGAAGTTCCAAAGCCAAGGTTGTTGAAACCATAGGGAACCAATTTCCCCCATATCTCCCTTCCGTTTACTTTGGGGCGTCCGTAATCAATTGTAATATCAGTTGTTCCGACTCGCTGAGTTATCTGAGCCCTTTGCGAACCTTCGGGGAGATCCAACTGCGCATAAGCGTTGGCTGCCAGTAATAGCACTAGTCCTAAAATCAGTGATTTCGTAAAAAATTTAGTCATTATTGTTATGTTAGTTTTCTAAAAATACCTGCTGAAATACAGGAAATCCTGTTTTGTACATTTAGATAGCTCTTGTCAAAATATGCTCTATTTACCGCAGTTCAGAAAAATTCTCTCCATTAAGAAGAGTCATTTAATCAACAAAAAGCTCTCTGCAATACAAATCATACCTGCAAATCATTCACTTAAATTAATGTAAACGTTTATTTGCAGTTTGATCGTGGATAATTATTACAAACGGAAATATTCGATTTTTTTTGGTTAAACATCAATTATATCCAGAGTTCTACATTCCACTCAATTCATCATTGGAAATACCTCATTGAATAATCTCCAGAATGGTTATTTCTTGATCCTGTCGTAGCGTTTCTGCCATAGTTCTCTGGCATGTTTTTGCATATCTTCAATCGTATCTGACTCATCCATGATTTCCATTCCCAATAGTGTTTCAAACACATCTTCCATGGTCACGAGCCCGGCAATGCTACCATAACTATCTTTTACAACAGCAAACTGGGTATTTTGCTGCAACAATAAATCCATGACTTCCAGTACAGGCTGCTTATCATCAACGAATTGTAAATCCATTTTCAAATCGGCAAGCTTCTTATCTTTTCCGCCGGCAGCCAATGTCTCTAAAATCTGATCCTTCAGAACGAAACCAATCAGATGATCCGGGTTCTCACTAAATATCGGCACTCTGGAAAACACCAATGGTTTTCGCTCATTGAAATATTCTTCTGTCGTAAGTTCCTTATCGGCCAGAGCCATCACTGATCTGGGTGTCATGATATCGCTTACTACTAACTGCTGAAGCTGCATGAGGTTGCCAATGATTCGGGATTCTGATTTTTCGATTGCACCCGTTTTTAACCCTTCCTCTGCCATTGCAGCAAAATCTGTTCTGCTAAGAACACTCTTTTCTTTTTCTTTTTTAAGACTCTTTGTAATCTTCTGACTCACCCAAACAAAGGGGTAAAGAACAAACAACAACATTTTCAAGGTACTGACTGTGAAAGGTGCCAGGGATCTCCATTTATTCGCCCCGATGGTTTTCGGTATGATTTCAGATAGAATCAGTATAGCGATAGTCATCAGAGTGGCTACAATAGATTCTGCAGAAATCTTAAACAATCCCAGGTCGAGGTACGTCTCACCAAATACTTTTCCCGCGGATGCGCCCACCCCGATTGCTCCTACAGTGTGGGCAATTGTATTCAGTGTTAAAATCGCTGAAAGTGGCTTATCAATATCCTTTTTGAAAGCCTCCAGCTCATCGGCAATACCACTGCCTTCATTCTTTAATTTTGTAATGTAATTAGGTGTAACACTCAGAATAACAGCTTCCAGGATAGAACACAAGAATGAAAAACCGATTGAGAGCAGAAAAAACGCCAGCAATAATGTCATCGCTTATTTGATTAAATATATTCTTAAAAGTATGTCACCGAACAATTTATTGTAGATATTTCATCTGAGCTGCTATTTTCCAGCTCGTACCATCGATTCATTTTTGGAATCTTTCAGCAAGACAATTTTAATTGCATCAGATAAACAGATCTGCCCAATAAGTTGTGGTGATAAAATCCAATCTTGAAAGCTATAGATTCTCTTGATTTTCACCAAACATTCTTTGTTGTTTATATTTCGACAAGAGCTCTAAGCAGACATAAGTACGTTGAATACAGATTCTCCCTGCGCAGTTTACAACATAATAGAACAGAAATAAATTGAATCTGTTAGCTTTGCCGTCAGGAAGAATTTAGCATTTGACATAAATAAATAATACAACATGCCAAAAGGAATCTATCAAGTACCCGCACCCCAAAATGAGCCGGTAAAATCTTATACTCCGGGAAGTCCCGAAAGAGCTGAATTAAAAGCAGAACTGGCTACCAGAAGAAGCCAGCAAATGGATATACCAATGTACATTGGTGATCAGAAAGTGACTACTGATAAAAAAATTAAAATGTCGCCTCCTCACGATCACCAGCATGTACTGGGCTATTTCAATGAAGGAGACAAATCTCATGTAGAACAGGCTATTACAGCAGCATTGGAAGCAAAAGAGGCCTGGGCTAACCTAAGCTGGGAACACAGAGCAAGCATTTTCCTGAAAGCTGCTGATCTGCTGGCAGGTCCTTACAGAGCAAAAATCAATGCTGCAACGATGCTGGCTCAGTCAAAAAATGCCTTCCAGGCAGAAATTGATGCTGCATGTGAATTCATCGATTTCCTAAAATTCAATGTTCAGTATATGACACAGATATATGCTGATCAACCGGGCTCTAACCCAGGCATGTGGAACAGATTGGAATACAGACCACTGGAAGGGTTTGTGCTTGCTATAACGCCGTTTAATTTCACATCGATTGCAGGTAATTTACCAGCCTCAGCAGCATTAATGGGGAATACCACCATCTGGAAGCCTGCTTATACGCAGGTGTATTCTGCGCAGGTAATTATGGAAGTATTCGAGGAAGCTGGTTTACCTCCAGGTGTCATCAACCTTGTATTAGTAGACGGACCGGATGCCGGTGATGTCATCTTCAATCACCCCGATTTTGCCGGACTACACTTTACAGGAAGTACTGCTGTTTTCCAACACTTGTGGAAGACCATCGGTGAGAATATTGCTAAGTATAAATCATATCCGAGGATCGTAGGAGAAACTGGCGGTAAGGACTTTATCGTCGCTCACAAATCTTCCAATGCCAGAGAGGTCGCTACTGCTATCTCGAGAGGTGCTTTCGAATTCCAGGGGCAGAAGTGTAGTGCCGCTTCAAGAGCTTATATCCCATCTAATATCTGGGAGGAAGTAAAAGCTGGCGTTACGGCTGACTTGAAAAGCTTTAAAATGGGTGATCCTGAAGATTTCAGCAACTTCGTTAATGCTGTTATCGACGAAAGAGCTTTTGATAAAATTGCCAATTACATCGATCAGGCAAAAAATAGCAGTGATGCGGAGATAGTCTGTGGAGGTGGTTACGATAAATCGAAAGGTTATTTTATCGAGCCAACGGTGGTAGTTACCAAAGATCCTAAGTTCACTACTATGTGTGAGGAAATCTTCGGTCCTGTGATTACCATATATGTATATGAGCCTGAAGACTTTGAAAAGACTCTGGAGCTGGTTGACGGTACTTCTCCTTATGCATTGACTGGCGCTATATTCAGCAAAGACAGGTATGCTGCTGAATTCGCTACTAAAAAACTGGTAAATGCTGCAGGAAACTTCTATATCAATGACAAACCTACTGGAGCAGTTGTTGGACAACAGCCTTTTGGTGGTGGAAGAGCTTCCGGTACCAACGACAAGGCTGGTTCTATGCTGAACCTGTTAAGATGGGTGTCTCCAAGGACGATCAAAGAAACATTTGTACCTCCGACAAATTATAGATATCCATTCCTTCAAGAAGATTAAAGGTTGTTTTACCGATCTTAAATTAGCTACCTGTCTATCATTGACAGGTAGCTTTTTTTTGTGCCTTTTGAGACCTACTTAACTCTTTTAGAACAAGCTCATTTACCTCTGTGCTGAATGAAAATATTGATATTTATCCCAATCAGTATTTTGTTATTCCTGAAAAATATTGCATTTTGGTAAGACCAATTAATCTTTAAAAATATTGAACTATGGGATGGATCACATGGATAGTTGTAGGACTTATCGCAGGGTTTCTTGCGAAATTAATCATGCCGGGTAAAGATCCGGGTGGATTATTTGTCACCATTTTGATAGGCATTGTAGGTGGTATAATCGGTGGATATCTTGGCTCCCTAATAGGATGGGGTGGCATGTCTGGCTTTGACCTAAAAAGTATTGCACTGGCAACCGGAGGGTCACTCATTTTACTTTTTATCTACAGGAAACTCAAATAACCGAACTAAAAATCAAACTCATTTTATCATGATTAAAAATATAATAATTGCCGTTTTGGCTCTGATGCTGATTTCTGTAACTGTTTTCGCTTTACAACAGGCAAGTGTAGTGAAACAGGCCAACATAAAAACAACGGAAAGGACAAAAGAAGCTGAAGAGATTCAGAAAAAGGCAGAAAGGCTGACGGAAATTGCCGAACAGCAGGCTGCTGCTGCTACCCGAGCGATGGCGGAGGCTCAGCTATCAAAAGAGCAGTTAAAAAAATGCGTAGAAGGAAAGTAGCAAAACAGATTAATTAAATACTCCCCTAATACTAAAACAAAAAAGAGCATTTTTCAGTGCTCTTTTTTAGTTATAGCTTATCTATCCCTCAGCACATCGAATCAGAGAATTACAAAACCTGAGGTCATTCGCCTTAACTTTCTGCCCGACCTATCACTTTATTTAGTGAGCCACCGAAGAAATGGACATAGCAACATTTCTTTAAAAGCAACAGATTGATTACATTCAACAATTGTAATTTCTACCAAAAGCGTACACCTATTGTTATCTCCTATGAACATTAAGAAATTTGTATTACTCCAGTTTTTACAATTACTGATTTTCATGCCTTTGCTCATTCAGGGGCAATCTTCTGTGAATCAAAGCTTAAAAATGTTACAAGGCTCAAAGACTGTTTACGACAGCATCGACGCTTCGGTCACGTTGGTAGATTTATACCTCGATCGAAACCCTGACTCCGCCAATTATTTCATGAACATCGCAAAAAGATTATCTTATCAGAGTAAAGACACCTTTGGCATTGCTACCTACTTTCTTTTAAAGGGTAAACTTTTTCGAAAAAACTTAAGCTATGATTCTGCTATTTCCGCATACAAAGAATCGCGAGACTTATCAAACGCGATCGATTACCAAACAGGATTATGCTATGCTAATATTTCGCTGGGATACCTGTATCGAATAATAGGATTGGCAGACTCCTCAAATTACTTTTTCAATCAAATATTTAAATCAGAGAAAGGCGGGAAATTTAGAACAGATGCTTTGAATGGTATTGCACTAAACTTTAAATCCGCCGGAAACTATAACAAAGCTCAGGAATACTTCTTCGAAATTCTCGAAGACACACCAACTGATCTGCATCATGAGCGAAGCGCAGTTTACAGCAATATAGGCTTGGTTTTCGAGGAACAGAAAATGCATAAAGAGGCAGACTCCTACTATAGAAAATCGCTAGAGGAAGCAGTATTGTCCGGTAACACATTTAGCATTGGGTTTTCTGAAAAAATGCTTGGCAGCAACTTTGGCACAATGAGTCAGTTTGATTCGGCTTTGCACTACTACAACTGTGCATTTGAGAAATTTAAATCTATTAACAGTTTATATCAACTAGCCTCTATTTCCCAGAGTCTGGCTTACGTACACACTAATTTAGAAAACTGGAAGGAAGCTGATGAAAAACTGGTCTATTGCCGTTCATTACTCGATAGGGAATATAATGTCTTTCTGGAGCTATATTATCTCAAAAAGCTATCGTACTACCAAAGTAATAATCCATCTATTGATCTTTCAAAAGCCGTCGAATCCATCAACAAGGCAGAAGAAATTGCCATTGATAAAGACTTAACAGACGAGTTCATGGACATTTATCAAATGAAGTCAGCTTTTTTAGAAAAATCGAATCCCGTTGAAGCTTTAAAATATTACAAAATGTATAATGAAGCCAAGGATAGTATCTCTTCATTGAATAATAAAAACTACATTGCGATGCTGGAAACCACCTATGAAACGGCGCAAAAAGATCAGGCTATTTTAAACCTACAGCAGGAAAAGGCCATTGATTCTTTAAAGCTGAAACAGCAGCAAACCTACCTATTTGGTGCCATCGGCGTATCTATTCTGATATTGATTGGCGGTTTTATTTTTAACAGAAACAGAAAGCTCCGTCATCAAAGCGTACTTGAAAATATGCAATACAGATTACTAAGAATTCAAATGAACCCTCATTTTATATTCAATGCGCTGATGGCTATCCAAAATTTCATGTTGAAAAACAATCCTCTGGATGCCGGGATATACCTCTCGAAGTTTGCCAAACTGATGAGACAGACGCTGGAAAATTCTCGGGAAGAGTCTATCAGTATTACAGAAGAGAAGGAAATGCTGGAAAGTTATATTGAAATTCAACAGTTGAGAGCTGAAAACAAGTTTGAATACAACATCAATATCGACGAAAGTTTGATTGAAAAAGGCATTCGGATACCGCCGATGTACGCTCAGCCTTTTATTGAAAATGCGATCGAACATGGCAATCTGGGAGAAATTAAGGACGGCAAACTAGACATAAATTTTGAAGAAAAGGACAACTTATTGCATGTATCTATCAAAGACAATGGTGTTGGGTTTGATGAGAAAGTAGAAAAATCAGGACATAAATCTCTCTCGACCATCATCACCAGGGAAAGGCTTGATCTTCTTGAAAAACGTTTTAAAATTAAATTAGGATTTTCAATATCGAGCAGCGTGGAAAAAATGCAGCAGGCGGGAACTCAGGTTCGGTTTATCCTACCCATGTTGTACAGTTAAGATTGCAGACACAAAATAATCAATAGCCATACTTATCTTTCCACTGCTGTTGCAGTCTTTTACGCATTTCATTTTCTCTGGCATTGTTGCCAGGGTTATAAAGAACCGTCTTATTGAGATCTTCCGGCATAAATTCCATTGGAACAAAGTTGCCAGGGTAGTCATGGGCATATTTATATCCTTTGCCATAGCCACTGTCTTTCATGAGTTTGGTTGGTGCATTTCTGATTTGCATTGGAATCGGGAGATTGCCTGTCTCCTTCACAAGTTTACGTGCTTTCTTGATACCCATGTAACTAGCATTGCTTTTAGGTGAACAAGCCAGGTAGGTAACGCACTGACCCAGGACTATCTCAGCCTCAGGATACCCAATCAGGTTCACTGCCTGAAAAGTGTTAGTCGCAATCACAAGCGCCGTTGGATTGGCGTTTCCAATGTCTTCCGAAGCAAGGATTACCAGCCTTCTGGCAATAAACTTCACATCTTCTCCTCCTTCGATCATTCTCGCCAGGTAATAGAGGCCTGCATTAGGATCACTACCCCTGATAGATTTGATAAATGCGGAGATAATGTCATAGTGCATTTCACCATCTTTGTCGTAAATCACAGTTTTCTGTTGAGCGATTTCCTGAACGGCCTCATCAGTCACAACCGGGTCATTGCCCAAGGCATCTATCACCAACTCAAAGAGATTCAGTAATTTCCGGGCATCACCACCGGAAAGGTTGAGCAATGCACCGGTTTCCTTCAGGTCGATCGAAAGATCCTTTAATTTCTCATCAATGGTCATTGCTTTTTCAAGCAAACCAATCAAATCGTCCGGTGACAAATGCCTCAGCGTATATACCTGACATCTTGATAACAAAGCGGCATTTACTTCAAAGCTTGGGTTTTCGGTGGTAGCACCTATCAGTGTAATTTTACCCTTCTCCACTGCTCCCAGCAAAGCATCCTGCTGGCTTTTGTTGAATCGATGAATCTCATCAATAAAAAGCACAGTTTTACTGCCAGGTCTCACCTTACCAATCACCTCTCTCACATCTTTCACGCCCGCGCTGATTGCACTCAAAGTGTTGAATGGCAGTTTCACCTCATTGGCAATGATATTGGCTATGGTCGTTTTCCCCACACCCGGAGGTCCCCATAAAATCAGAGATGGTATCTGACCGGATTTGATAGATTTTCTCAAAATCCCATTTTTTCCTACCAAATGTTCCTGGCCTACCAAATCATCGAGAGAAACAGGCCTCATTCTTTCTGCTAATGGATGAACTTGTTGAAACATAATTTTGATATTATTCCAGCGAAATACCAAAGATAACAATAGCAGAATCCTTGTAATGCATGGCACCTGCTTTATTATTTCATTATTGCTATTACAACTATCTAAATGGAAGCAGGGTCAATTTAGCAAACATGCTTAAGGCTAAACCACTCATATTATGAAGAATTTTTTCACAGTATTACTGCTCATACCTGTTTTATTTTCATGTTCAGATAATGAACCAACGGCTAACATTTTTCCGATAGCAGCTGAAAACAGTGTCAATTTATCGAACCCTCAAGTAGGACAAAAGTCTACTTACGTTAGGTACACCACCAACTGCGCCAATTTCGAAAATGATGTATTGTTTACGGGAGACACTATCACACTATCAGTTGAATTGGGCTCTGCGGGGCTGATGTTCAAAGAAACCTTTAGCCCGAACTCCCCGATGCTCATCAACAGTCAGCTACCACAGGAAATCTCCTATAGATATCAGTTAAAAGATGGCTATAGCCTGATCCAGGAACGCATTAGTTCTCAGCTTTTCTTTTTCTACGGAAATGACACACTGTTTTTAGACAGACAAGATAAGACGTTTCTACAGCAGGAAAACTGTCGCTTCTTTCTGGATCCGAATCAGGTTTTTATCGGTGAAGAAATCGGACATTTTGACGATTTCAAAGTAGGGCAGATCACCGTAACGGACAAAGATGCCGTATCCTGTATTCCGATGATTCTGAATATGGAAGGATATCTGATCTACGACAAGCAACACTTATCTATGAGTCATACGATGGCCTTAGACGAAATTACCGGCTGGCTGCAGATCGAATAGTTACTAATTCACTTAGACCGTTTAAAGGGAGAATTTACTTTACAGATAAATGTCACATTTTAGACAAAAAAAATTCAGTGACTAGCAAAAATCACATTACTTTCGCGAAAAGTAAATGATGCAGCAAAAAGAAAATTCTCCCTGGTTTGTTCATCCGGCCTTGTTAACGGTTGGGCTGATTTATGCGGGAGCGTATAGTATTGCCAAAATCGCACTTGGTGGCTATGTCCCTCCCTTTGGTTTTGCTCTCTTAAGGGTATTTTTTGCAACCATCGTGCTCTCAATCGTACATGCACTTACCGTGAAAGAAAAGGTCACCGACAAAAAAGATCTCTGGCTGCTTGCAAAATGTGGTCTTTTTGGAGCTGCACTCAATCAGCTACTTTTCTTAAAAGGGCTCAGTTTAACAACTGCTGTCAATAGCTCCATAATCATGACATTGATCCCGGTCATGGTTTTGATATTTTCCTTCTTGCTGCTCGGGGAAAATGTTGGGTGGCGAAAAGTCATGGGGATTGTACTGGCACTCATTGGTGCAGTGATTCTACTGTACAAAGATGATTTCGGCTTAAGTAACGATACATTGATGGGTGACTTGCTCAACTTTCTCAATGCTGCTTCCTATGCATTGTATTTGGTTTTAGTAAAACCGCTGATGAAAAAATACCATTCGCTAACTGTCATTAAATGGGTGTTTATTTTCAGTTTTATTTTTGTTTTACCATTTGGGTTCAGTGATATTTTAGCCATAGAATGGGTGAATTTCACGCCTGCCATTTGGGGAAGTGTGGCCTATGTGATATTAGCCGCTACTATTTTGGTGTACTGGCTCAATGTTGTCACGCTTAAATATGTATCTCCAGCTATTGTAGGAGTATATATTTACCTGCAGCCTTTATTTGCAACAGTCATAGCAATTTTTGCCTTTGGTGAATCCTTTCAGCTCAAGCAGCTACTGGCAACTTTGCTAATTTTTGCCGGTGTGTATTTCGTAAACTTTTCAGCTACTGTTAAAAAGAAATCGACTTAATAGTGTTAATTGCCTGATCCAACTGATCTTCATTGAAGTCGAGGTGTGTCACAAATCTGATCTCTTTTTTCCCGAAAGGCACAGCAAATATTTGATGTTCTTTCAGTTTTGCCAGTACATGATCGGGTGTAAATTCATCTTTGAGCTCTACGATAACAATGTTTGTTTCTACTGGAAGTACTTTGCTGGTAATTGAAAGATTTTCAAAAGCTTCTCCCAGTAGCCGTGCTCTTCGGTGGTCTTCCGGTAAACGGTCGATATGATTATCCAGCGCATAAATACAGGCTGCCGCCAAATAACCAACCTGACGCATGCCTCCTCCAAAAACCTTTCTTACACGCTTTGCTTGCCTGATTGCCTTTGCACTACCCAGCAAAGCTGATCCAACGGGAGCTCCCAATCCCTTACTGAAACAAACAGAAATGGTATCGAAATACTGGCCATATTCGCTCTTATCTTCTCCGGTTTCAGCGAAGGCATTGAATATTCTGGCACCATCAAGGTGCAACTTCAATCCTTTTGACTTACACAATTCCGATATCTCACGAATTTGCTGATTCCTATAGTAACAACCACCTCCTTTATTCATCGTATTTTCCAACGAAACAAGTGCACTCTCGGGGAAATGGATGTCATCAGGATTAATCCCATCAGCAATCAGCTCAGGAGTAAGAATCCCTCTTTTACCTGGTAATAATTTTGCTGAAATCATGGAATTATTGGCTATTCCCCCACCCTCATAGAGATAGATATGAGATTTTTGATCACAGATGACTTCATCCTGTGGCCTGGTATTGATTCTCAACGCAATTTGATTGGTCATAGTCCCGGATGGACAATAAAGAGCAGCCTCCATTCCAAACAAAGCAGCAACTTTTTCCTGTAGTTTTAAAACGGTAGGATCTTCATTAAACACATCGTCACCAACTTCTGCAGTCATCATTGCCTCCATCATCCCGGGCGTTGGTTTCGTTACTGTGTCACTTCTCAAATCTATCATGCTATTTATTTTTTTCTCGTTCCGGAGGGTAAGGAAATATCCACTCCGAATGTTTAAACCGCTCCCATTCCACAGAAAGCAAATCAGTCTCCGGATCAATTAAAGGAGCATATGGCCGCTTGTTGAGCCTCGCCTTCCCTTTGTAGTAAATAGAAATATTCGTCCAGCCTTTTGCTTGGTATTCACTTTCCAACCTTCTGCTAAACTGCCAGATCATGTCCGGTTGATAAGCAAGTCTTCTTGCCTGCTTCCGCTGCATTTTCTTCTTCGGGTCAACAACCTCGCGCTGATTGGTATCATTGTTGACTACCTGATACGTACCATAACCTGATTTCGACCTGAGCATCATCTGCCATGCCATTCTGTGACCTTCCTCTGTCCAGTGTACATTTCCTTTGTACAAATGATGCCTGACTGAGAGAAACACCTGAAAAACCATGAAAAATATAAAGCTGTAGTAAATCCCCTTCTGAAGCTGAGAAGACCCACGGAAAACCTTCTCTTTGGCAGGAATTCTCCTCCTAAAGAAAAACCTGCTGATTTGCTCCGGATCATAGAAAAACAATGAGAAGGCAATCATCAGATAAGGGAAAATTCCAATTTGAAAAACTGGGATTGTTTTTATCGATCTTTTTCAACCTTTTCAATTCTGCAGTTTT
>JBCBHL010000146.1:0-16667 GCA_038525605.1 Bacteroidota bacterium | reverse complement strand
AATTTCTGTCAGTTCCAACGTTTCTTCAAAAATAGCTTCAACGGGTTCATCTGGCTGACAAGAGATAAGGATGGTTAGAAGCAGGGCGTAGATAGCCCCGGTTATCATATTTTTCATGTAAATAATTAGTTTGAAAATTAAATCTCATCACGCTATGATTTGTACAGGTAGGTCTGATGTGGTAATTAGCGAATGACATAGCCTTCAACAAATTATGAATTCATAATTAGCAACTATCCATGTTGTTAGAGTACTCAATCAATGGTATCCTTAACGAAATCCTATTGTGATCGTATTAATTAATGATACCTACTCTCTATGCTTTTCGGTTTCCGCAGACAGATGATTTTTTGATCTGACATACATACTCCTGAGAAAGCTCAAATTATAAACATGATTTTCTAAGAAATTTGAAAATTGCTTGTAAGCGCTTGATAATGAGGGAGAAAAATATTGATTGAGTGTTGTGAAAAATAAGACTCCTGATCTCACTTCATGATTTTACAAATAGTATTGACTGTACTGTATCGTCAAGAGTGACGTAACAAGAACGTCGGGCTTCCTTAGATCGTCACACCTGAATTTTCGACATTGAACTATTTCGATTGCAATAAATGAAAAGAAAATATCAGGTGTCTCAACGATTTCCGAGGAATGACGTCTTTTTTAGCTTCACTACTACCCATACCAATAAAATGAGCAATAGCAAGCCAACACCTATGTATGCATAAAGCCTCGTATGATCCTTCACCAACGGACTGACATCTCCCATTACGACAAAGTTGTTCCAGTAGGCTGGGGACTTTTTAAAAGGTGGTGCGGATTTAAAATACGTCAATTTAGCGTTTCTCAGAGCTTCATCTTTATTGAGACCTTCAGCTAGGTTTGCATAGAAGACTTTCATGATGTCGCTGGAAGCCTGGTCGTCTGCTGGCCAGTAACTCATGACTACTGATGGACACCCTGCATAGGTAAAAGCTTTGGCCAGACTCATCGGCCCTTCTCCTTTGTAGACTTTTCCATACCCTGTATTACAGGCACTAAGAACAGCCATTTCAGCATTGAGATTCATATCATAAATCTCGAAAGCGTGTAAATAGCCATCGCCAGTAGAGCTATCCAGAGGATTGGGGGCAAAAGCCAGGTAAGAATACATAGGGTCTTGCTGATCAACAATAGCGTGCATTGATAAATGTAATACATCATAATCGGCGGCATTGTCTTTAAAAGACTGTTCAAAAGCGAGCTCTTTAGTAAAAGACTTCCCATCAAAATAGTCACTGATGGCATTTACTTCTTCATTATTGAAACGCAAATCAGTGAGTTCTCCTCTAATAGTGCTTAAGGGTTTTTTATCGCTACGCTGTGCGACCAATGATTCATTCCTTTTCTTAGTATTGTAAGAGGGTGCAAAAGCAAGTACTCTATTGTCAGATTGTTTCAGTCGTTTTAGCAAAGACTTTGTTTTGAATAGAGTAGTCCCAGAATTCGCATAGGAAAAGGTGTAATCCTGAATTAAGTAACGTAACTGATCATAATTGGTAATGTCATTTTGTGGCAGTTTACTAACGAGAGCCTCGAACGGAATATGGTGTAGCTGACCATCCGGAATTACATATATCTTTTTTGCTTCTTGGAAATGATCGAGTATTGGTTTCAATTGAGATTGGTAGATAGCATATGCTGACTGAACATAATTTCGATAGCTCTTCACATTGTTAGTATTATCTGAAGTGGGTTTCAAACTAGCTCGAAATTGCTGTACTATCGAATTTGGAAGTTGATCAAGTTTTAAGATTTTGGTTCTGGTTGGTGATATCGCAATTACAAACGTATTATGTTGATTTTGTCCAGTGTAATAGTAAACTAAAATATCTTGATTTAATATGCTGGATATTAATTCATTGTAACTTACATTAATCTCATTATTGACATTCGACGGGAGAGGACTATAGCCTACCTTAAGATACAATAAATTTAGCTTTTGTTCGACTATTGTCAATTGTGTCTCTAATTCAGACCGCAAACTAGAAGTATTAGAGTAACCCGGTATATTTCTTTTTAAATAAGAAATCTGTTGTTTTAAATACTCTTCCTGATACGCTAAGCTATCGGATAATTCAGATGACTTGATTGAGTTTCTTAGTTTTAATGATTTTGTAAGGAGGCTTGAGCGCGTGAGTTCTATAGATTTAATAACCAGGTTTATGGTTGATGCTGGTAGTGAATCAGAATTTATCGCAGAAACAGCTGATAGAATCCGACTCATATAGTCTTCTTCCTGAACTTGATTTCTGAGAGATAGAATATCATTGTATTCATTAACATTTTCTACGATTAAAGATTTGTATTTGTTAGCATTAAAGCAGTTAGCTACGATTTCATGAACAGTCTCTATTTGAATGTTGTCTTTCAATCGTGCTTCATGATACAAAGCTCTCACGTTGTAAAAGTGTTGTAAGAATCTCAATTGATCGGCATTAAATTCTTTAAGATTGGATTTATCTAAAAATGATTGAATATTTAACTCTAATTTTTCAATCAAATTTACAGTACTGTCATTGATTATGTTTTCCTTCAACCTATGCTTTGTCAGCAACAATAAATATTCAGATGAAACATTAAACTTAGACGAGTCAAATTTCTGTATTAGATAAGAATCAATAGATTGATAAATCTTATCGACATTAATATTGTATTCGCCATTTAAATCTATCTCAGAGTTTTCAATCAGGCTCAAAAACAATAATTTGAAATATGTTATGTATTGAATATTATCGATAGATTTTTTGATCAGAAAATTCTCCATCTTTTGCAGATAGCGATAGGTTGAATCAACCTCTCCTAATTGAAAAAGACTAATGATTTTCATAAAAACTACCCTGGAGTAATCATAACTTTCGATATTTTCCCCAGCTAGATCAATGTATTTATTAGCTTCATAAATGCACTTTATATAATCGTTTTTCATAAATGAGCTTTTGGACCTATAGAATGCATTATCTAATCGATATGACTCTTTCTTATCTAAAATTCTAATAGCGATATCGATATTTTCCAAGTATTTATTAACATTACCCAAGGCCAGGTAGTTTTCTGCCAATTCTCTGTAAACCTCACCATACCTAAAATGATCTTTAACATAAAACTGCTTAGCGTTCGTTAGGAACTCGTTAGAATACCTGATGGTTTTTTCATAGTTACCAGAATATTTATAAGGAAATAATGCCAGTCTGTAGAATTCACATTTTTGAAAATCAAATTGCCTAGAATTGTTTTTGTAATCTTTAAATAAGATTGGTTTTACATCATTTTCGAATAATTTAATCGAAAGATTGATATCACCATTGCTATAATGCAAAAAGGCTTTTTGAAGATACAGATCAATAAAGGAGATGGTATCAGTTGGGAACAACTCTTCTCTTAACTTAATTGCCTTATCAATTAATTCTAACCCTGATTCAGGATCACTAGCTGCCGACGCTGCTTGCAACGAGAGAAAATCAAGCATTAGATAATCTTTGGGATCTAAATGGGTTTCTACTGAGTCTTTATATAAATTAGTTTTAGGACTTTGCTGATATAATGCCAGGTTATAAGCGTTGTAATAATACTTGAGTTTAATCTCACTTTGCTTACTTTCAATTTTTATTTTTGGAATGAAGCTTCTGAGTTTTTTATTCATTGTAATGGCACTATCGTAGAGGTTTACTTCTCTGTAATAAGAAAACAAAATATCATAGTACAACGCGGTGTAATAGCTGCCAGAATTGAAAAACTTACTTTTCTCCTTCTTCAATAAGAGTTTTGATTTACCTGGACTTTTCAGATAGATAAATGATTTACAAACATGGAATACTGCATTGGGTGTCAATTGGGGATTGTTGTCATTTTCAAATAATTCAATGACTGCTGAATAATTCCTAACACTGTACTCCGATTGGATTTTTTCCTCCAGATTGTTATCTGCAAGAGTACGTAAAACAAAAAAAACTAACACACAGGTTAGGTTGATAATTTTAAGCATGTTATTACAATTTATGTACTAAAGTACTGAATAACAATCACTTGTTTTCTAATTATTGAGATAAAAGTAACCTTGAATTTCTGAGTAGAACTTATAAGTGTTTATAAAACTGGATTAGATAGGACTATTGGTAATTAGCTTCCAGTAAAACTTGAAGAAAGGGAAAGTCTTTGTCGCATAAAGGATAGAAGCGGCAGCTGCCGATAAGCTATCAGAACTACAGCGGATAGACTGACCCTTTTGTTGATGAGGAATGAAGCGACGTTAGGAATATGCAAAATAATTATTAATGAAAATCAAAATCAGATCATTACTATTAATACCATTGATCATGTATTCATGTAATTCTGTTAAAGAATATCCAAATGATGCAAGAGAGTACGATCAACAAATCATCGAACAATTAAGATCTTTCAATAAACTCTACGGTTCTGTAAAATACTTCCACCCTAGTGATGAAGCAGCGGAGTTAGACTGGGATGCATTTTCTGTATATGGAGTTGATAAGATATTGAAGTCAAATTCTGCAGATTTTGAATGTCTCACAAAAGAGCTTTTTATGCCAATAGCTCCTTCCTTAGAAATAATTAATAATAAGGGGCGTCAAAGTAAAGCTGTCACAGGCACTATAAGAAATAAAAGACAAGATATCTACTGGCAGCATTTGGGAAATGGGAACTTTAAATCCGATGGTCCCTACAAAAGTTTGAGAGTTAACAGACCTCGCTTGGTGTATCCAGATTACTTAAATTCTCAAAGCCTGTCGCTACAAATTAATACTCGAATCTTCCCAGGTAGTTATAAAATTCTAGTTACTAGTAAAAATGTGTTTAGAGATAGCTACTTCAGAGGAGAGGTTGATCTTTCTCTTGAAGATATTAATGGGAAATTTCACTATGATGGCTACCAATGGCTTGACACAGAGTCCTTTGAAGAAAAAGGAGTGTATTTTGATGTCCTTGATACCATTAAAAGTGTGAATATCAATATTGTACCAAAAGGTAGGGGAAGACTAATAATTAACGATATCGAAGTTGTAAAGATCAATAATTACCTAAATACAACCGTCTGGTCAAAAGCGTTGGACTCAGTGATCATTAATCAAAATAAGGATTATGATGATGTTTCTAATTATGCAGTAGCTCTAAAAAACTCCTCTGAATTTCCAGCTGGTAGCAAAATCATCGTTGAAAGTCAGACTAGTAGTTTAAGAGACTCTGCTCTTTTTGATAAACATTTAACTTTTGGTGATTATATAGAAGTGAGGCTATCGGAAAATTTAATATGTATTATTCCAACTGTCTTACAAGGAGATAAAAAGAGCACAAAACCAAAGACTGATATAAAGAAACTGTCACGACTAATAGATCACTTAGAATCAATTTCGAATAGTTATAACGATTTAAAGAGTTCAAAAAGTCTAGTTATAGGGAATATCATCAATGTCTGGAATGTCATCCGTTACTTTTTCCCTAATTATGAGTCCATTGAAGGAGATTGGGAATATCATTTCAATCAAACAATTAGTGAACTCATCAAATCAAATGACAATCCTGATTTTAAATCGGTATTAGGTAAACTATTGGCTAAATTGAATGACTCTCATGTTGAGATAATTGAAAGAGGTTATGAAGATTTTTATCATCCAGGCATTATTGTTGAGCCAGTAGATGGAAAATATATTATAACTAAGTCAGTCAGGAGGTTGAGCCATCTAATTGGCAGTCAAATTATATCAGTTGATGGAAATCAAATTGACTCTTTGGTTAATGAGGAACTCGCTCTGATATCTTATGGTGCTGAAAACTTTGGAATCGATGCGGCTTTGAATAACATTCTGAAAAGGCCAACAAAGAAAAGCCTGTTTGTTGAAATAAAATCTGAGCAGGATCAAATACAAAGTGAATTACTGTTTACAGAATTGAGTGATTTCAAGTTTTTCCAATTAAAGGCGAAAACCAGTGGTACCTCTCGCCACATTAGTGATGAAACATTTTACTTAGATTTAACTACGTTAGATTCCGCAGAATTCACTCAAATATTACCTAAACTACAAGACTATTCAAGTATAATTATCGATCTCCGTGGATATCCGGTTATTGAAGGTAATTATGTTGAAAAGTTTATTGGACATTTTTCAAATGTTAAGCCGGTAAGAGATTGGTTATATATTCCACAAGTACTTTTGCCAGACGATATATATGATAAGGCAAACTATAAGGGTTCTCAATGGGAGGTTTTACCTATGAGTCCTTATTTAGATTCTGATATATTTTTTCTGATTGATCATAATGCAATTAGCTATGCAGAAAGTATAGTTGGATATTTTGAACCTTTAAAAAATGTGACCCTGATTGGCAGCCCAACTGCAGGAGCTAACGGTAGTGCATTGACTTACAGCTTACCCGGTGGATATTCTTACAAATACACAGGTTCAAGGGTAGTCAAACACGACGGTTCTCGCCTGCATGGAATAGGATTTCTACCGGATGTAGAGGTGAGACCCACCATTCAGGGCATCATAGAGGGAAGGGATGAAGTTTTGGAAAAGGCAATAGAGCTCGCCTCCGCAAACGCTAAGGCGAACGAAGTTGGCAAGGAGAACAAAGATTAAAGAATAGCTGGCAAATTGTTTAGCTTCATGAGTTTCTTGCGATATGCTTCCTGTGTCTATGCCTTGATCCTACTAATAAGGAGCTTTGTTGTAGACTATTTCTAACAATCATTTTTGTATAATTGTGCATGATTCGATCCGTTTGTTCCCTTGTTTTGCTGATAATTCTTGCTTTTTCAGCAATCGGTCAGAACAGCCATCAAAAATCTCCTAAGACCTCCAAAGATATCGTCGAACGCCTAAAAGCCTTCAACAAACTCTATGGTTATGTAAAATACTTCCACCCAAGTGATGAAGCTGCTGACTTGGATTGGGATTCATTTGCTATTTATGGGGTGAAAAGGATTCTAGAACCTAATGATGATGATTTTGAATGTATCCTAAAAGAATTATTCTCTCCAATTGCTCCATCTCTAATTCTTTACAAAGGGAAAACACCTCGAACAAACACAAAGTCAAGTATTAAACAATTAAAAGGCAGAATAGATATAGACACAATTCAATGGCAACACATTGGAAATGGTCAATTCAAAACCAACAATACCTACAAAAGCAAAAGGGTCAGATGGTCTGACAATACTAATTTTCTATTTACAGATAGATTAGCATTTGACTCTGTGTTCAAAAGCCGGCTTGGTTTGAAGATAAAAATGATTATGCCAATGGTATTGCTGGCAGACTCTTTAAAAACTTATCCCCTTACAGATAAAGATGCATTTTTCACGTTAAAACTAGAGATGCAGAAAACTAAAGAGGACATTACCAATGGCCATCAAGGCAGAGAGCTTTATATTGGGAATATCGTTAATCTCTGGAATTCAATTCAACATTTTTATCCATACTTTGAAGAATCAAATATAAAATGGGATTCTATATTTGAAAAAATGGTCACGATGTATTTGAAAAAACCTTCTCCTGATTCGTTCTTTAAGGTACTTGAATGGGGACTGCACTTCTTAGGGGATGGACATGCAAAAGCGAGTTATTCTTTTACAGGTCAATTTGCCATTCCCATATATGGAGAATGGATTGAGAACAAGATGATTGTCACGAATTCTTCTTCTCCTTATTTAGAACATATTGGATCGGAAATTATATCTATTAACGGTGCACCAGTTGAATCATTGATTCAAGAAATCAAATCTTACGTCCCAATCGGTCATGTAGAAGAAGTGATGAATGATATAGCCTCAAAAATGCTTATTGCCAAAAAGATAGATGTTCCTTTTGAAGTCGTTTTAAAAAAACACCCAAATAAGATAGACACGCTGACGATGTATTCAACATTTAGGACTTTCAACCTAACAAGGAGTTTTTTTTACTTGAAAAATCTAATTTCTATTAGAGAGATTGAGCCAGAATTAGTTTATCTAAATCTTGACATAATAAAATATAAAGAATTTGAAGAAGCCTTGCCAAGTATTAGAAAGGCTAAAAATTTGATTATTGACTTGAGGGGGTATCCCAATATTCGAGGAGATATATTCAAGTTCATGGGGTACTTTCTACCGGAAGATGATTCAACCAAATGGCTCTTTAAGCCAAATGTCATTAAACCAGATAGAATTGATTTTATGAATTCCGTAACTGAAAGCGGTTGGACAATCAAAAAGCTGGAACCCTCTATTAATGCGAATATTATCTTAATAATCAATCATCATGCACAAAGCTATGCTGAAAGTGTTATTGGCTTTTTTGATAAAATGGAGAATGTCACCACAGTAGGAAGCCCAACTGCAGGAGTTAATGGAAATGTAAACAGGTTCAATTTACCCGGAGGTTATACCTATCGTTACACTGGCATGAAAGCCCTGAAACACGATGGCTCGCGCCTACATGGAATAGGATTTCTGCCAGATGTAGAGGTGAGACCCACCATTCAGGGCATCATAGAGGGAAGGGATGAAGTTTTGGAAAAGGCAATAGAGCTCACCTCCGCAAACGCTACGGCGAACGAAGTTGGCAAGGAGAACAAAGATTAAAGAATAGCTGGCAAATTGTTTAGCTTCATGAGTTTCTTGCGATATGCTTCCTGTGTCTATGCCTTGATCCTACTAATAAGGAGCTTTGTTGTAGACTATTTATAACAATCATTTTTGTATAATTGTACATGATCCGATCGATTAGGATAATTTGCTTTATTTATTCTCTATCTCGTTGATTTGATCAATAATATTTTGAGCTTGTCTTTCGTATAGACCTCCAGAAAAAACCAAAGACTCGAATTCTTCTTTTGACTTACGAGTATCACCACTCTTCAAATATGCCAAGCCTAAATACCATTGTTTATACTGCTTTAAAAATTGATCACTCTCATTAGGTCTGAATAATTCCAACTCCTTTATAGCCTCTTCAGTTTGACCTGTGGCCAATAAAGCACTGGCCAGGTAAATTTGTAAAAGGCTATGAGTTGTATCCATCGGTAGTTCTTTCAGTTCAGCGATTGACTCCTGATACTTACTATCTTCATAAAGCGTAAAACCAGGAGGAACGATATCACTTTCCCTGGAATCGACATAGGAAAATGGCTGGAAATTATCTGCGAATATCTGACTCGTTGTTGTCTTAGAAGTATCAATAAGTGCTACGTAAAGCACTACAAAAATCAATGTGAGAGAAGCTGCTATTCCCAGGCTCCAGGTTAATTTGGGTTTATCAAATATTCGACGCTTTCTTTCCGTTTCATTACTGATGTCATTATCCGATGAAGCTTTGTCAGACTTGTCCTCCATAGTCTTGACGGAGGCGGACTTTTCAAAGCTTTCAAATATATCATTAATTGCCTCGACTTCTTTTTGCCTTTCAAGTGCTTTGATTCCGGCAACAACCGATTCTGCTTCTAACGCCTCCTGTCTGAACTCAGGAGAAGACTCTAACAACTCATCATATTGTTCTTGCTCTTCAGCATTCAAATCTCCTTCGATATGCCGCATAATTAATTCTATATTTTGATCACTTAGTGCCATCTTATCGAGATTCTTTATTTTCTAATTCACTTCTTAAGGTTAATGCTTTTTGCTTCAGGTCTTTGAAACATCTATACTTAGTGGCAGTCGCAACGGCAGGATTATTAAATCCCATCCTGTCTGCTATCTCTGTCATCGATTTCTTTTCGTAATAGAAGAGTTTAATCAGGGATTTACATTTGTCTCCAAGAGACTGCAACGCTTTATCCAGCACATGAAGCAGTTTTTCCTTCATATTGTCTACTTCGTCTAAATCAAATGGACTTTCCACGAAATGTTCATAAAAGTAGTACTCAACATTTTTAACAGACCTCTGAAGTTTTTGCTCATAGGCTACCTGTTTTTTCCAAAACATGTTACAGACTCCTATCAGGTACGTTTTTAAATCTCTGATTTCACCTAATGATCCATTGAGAGTTTTCTTTCTGATAGTAAGTGCAGAATCAGCAAAAATAGATGCGGCTACATCATCATCACAATTTTTAGTTTTAACCAAATATTGGATAACATCGGCCCTATGTTCATAAATTCTTCGAAGAAGGAGATGATCTGAACTCATAACTAAACTTATGTAAAAACTTAAAATTTTTATTATAGTCCACGAAATATGATAATTATAAACATGAGATGGTATTTTATTTGGCCATTCATCTTCAAATGAAACTAAAAACCCTGACCTTTCACCTTTCCATCAGCAGTATTAATCAAAATGTAATTGAATTAAGCGTTCATAGTGAACTGGACAATGAAGCATTGGCAGAAGTGATGATGACTGCCTTTAAAGAATTGAAGACAAAGGACCCAATGGCGCTAAGAGTGATCTTCTTTGCCTCAATGGAGTCTCTGAGAGCTGAGAGTGAACTGATTCAGGAGATATGGCAGAACCTACGCTGAAGCTTCGGCGTTCGAAGAACAGCCTGCATTGAAAGCCGAAGCTTTGGCATAGGATTTTGCTAAAGCTTCGGCCTGCGAAGAACAGCCTACATTGAAGTACATAGCTTTCTCCGACGGCAGAAGCCTACGGCGAAGACCTTAGCATAGGATTTCCCTAGCTTCGGTGTTCAAAGCAGAACCTTCATTGAAGTCCATACAGCGTGTCGCTTAGAGCTTTAGTGATGGCGCAGCTTTAGCATAGGATTTCCCTAGCTTCGGTGCCCGAAGCAGAGCCTACATTGAAAGTTGCAACCTTAGAGGAAGAACAGACAAAACGCTCCTTTCCCGACATAGACGGAGCGTTCCCTTAGAGAGAGGTGCGTCAGAAGGATGCGCCTCTTGTTTTTACTTTTGTTCTATGACAATTGGACTGTTGTCACCGAAAACAGGGCTAAGGTAAAAGATGTCATTATTCATCAGGATTAAATATAAAGCCGTAACCCTTTAACAGGATTATTCACGTAAATGGTAAAGAAATTCGGGACTTAAACATCAGATGACAAGTATTTGGAGGATTAAGTCAACCAAAGTATGAGCGCAAACCAAAGAATATTCCGTTCGCGGATAAAATTTAAACTTCCCGCAAAATTTTTATCCGTTCGCGGGCTTTTTTACTGAATTCGCGGGAGGTATATACCCCTTCGCAAGTCATTTTTTGCTCTTCGCAGGCATGATTGACCTCTTCGCGGATACAAAAACCCAATTGTTGTACGAATATTGGTTTGCTTTGAACATCCACCCCTGCATGATGTTGCCACTGGCCTGGCTTTTATCACTATAGATTTGAAGGTGATTTAGTGAAACTGATTAATGAGTAATCCCGGCTATCTTATCAAATCAGACAAGGAAATGCCTTTTTCTGTGGCTGAAAGTGAGGAATCTTTATATTCTAAAGTCTGTTTCTGGATTTCGTCAGTTTCTTCACCACAGAAAATGAGAATGATTACTACTGATTTAAATTTTCCGCTTGATCCACGAGTATCTTTAAATAAAGAGAAACAAAGCCAGACAGGTGAGTACAATCATCTTCACCCATTTCACATTTCTCCAAAAAATCTGTGAGGTTAAAAACCTGCTTAAACGATCCGCCAATACAGCAATGCTGCTAAAGACCAAAAAACCTGTCAACATAAAAATAAAACCAAGTAAAAGAATCTGCAATTCAAAACTGATTGAACCATTTTCAGAAACAAATTGAGGTAGAAATGCGATGAAAAACAGCGTTACTTTAGGATTCAATACATTCATGATGAATCCCTTTTTGAAAAGTGTGAAAAATGATGCCTTCTCCGGATTGCCAGGATTTGAACTTTCACCAGTCTGATTGTGCATTCCAGTCTCTTTCGACTGGTAGGTTTGATAAACCAGGAACAACAGGTAACATGCTCCTGCTATCTTAATCACTAAAAAAAGCACTTCTGACTGCTGAATCAACACTGATAATCCTGTGGCAATCAAAGCAGTGTGAATAATCACTCCGGAAGAAAGCCCTGCAGACAATGCAATACCATCTCTCCTCCCCTTTGTGATACTCTCTGTCAAGACAAAAACATTATCTGGTCCCGGCATTAGTGCCAAAACAATTGACGTAACTGCAAATGATATGATTAATTCTATATTCATTTTGTGAAAGTTTTTATCTGTGGTAAAAGAAAACTGGCTTACTTTTCAAAACTAATAAAGGTATTTATAGATACTTTTAGCAATTCGGGAAGATTACTTAGCAATTTATACTGATGATTGGAGAGACTGCTTTAACATCGATGGACTCATTTCGAAATATCTATTGACAAATCGTGTGTAGCTAGCCTGACTATCAAAATGAAGGAGATAACTAATTTCTTTATGAGAGTGGTCCCCAGTAAGCATCAGTCTCTTGATTTCAATGGCCCGCAAGTCATGTAGTAGCTGAAGTGGCGGTTTGCCGAGACCTGCTTTCACTTCTTTATTTAATTTCTTCACCGAGACATTCAGCATGTCAGCATAGTCCGATACTGTCCTTTTTTCTCTGAAGTGCGTCTCTGCCAACAACATAAAATTGAGTGCCAGGTTGCCCGATCTGACAGATAAGCCGTCATTCAGCATTTCGAGCAAATTAAACATTGCATATTGGAAATAATGCCTGATTATCAGTGAGCGAAAAACAGCCTCCTGTTTTGTCAGATCCTTCAAGTGAGAAAAAATCCGAAAAAGCTTCTCAAACTGTTCTTTATTTAAGTCCTTGACAGGGTTGGTTTGAAGTAAATACAACCACTCCGGCTGAAAATTCACAGGACCGGTCATCAGATATTCCTTTGTAAACTGGACTATGAGTCCATTGTCTTCACTCGTTCTTTTCATCAGATGCACCTGATTGGGGTAGACAATATGCAGGCTGAATTTATTGATCGGATACTCATAGAAGTCGATGGTATTGATGCCTTCACCTGTGGCATGGTCAAAGAACATTAACTCAAAATAGGAGTGTCTGTGGATTCTGGAAAAATCATAAGGGTTGTTGTATCCAACAGATTCTACTTTTAATGGTATGTTTATTTCATGATTGTCTAACATCTCCTAACCTAATTTAACATATCCTTTTGATATGATCGGAAAAGTGGATAGTATAATTCTCAAAACAGGCGGTTATGATCACTAACAGTAGATTCAGTTGGATCTTTTGAATGATCCCTACCTACTTCATTTACAGGTGTTTTCTCTCTAAATAGGTCAGTACCTGCTATCAGTTGCCTGCCTCTTCCTGCCAGCCAGTGATTTCAAATTGATATTCCTTTTTACTTTGTACATCAATCGGAAAAGACACCATTTCTTTCAGATCGATGCTTTTCATGATAGCCTCAGTTTTATTCGGTCCTCCTGTAAAACGGATATAGGTTGAAGAAGGCAAATCCAGTTTGATCTCTCTGATAAGATCTGATGATCGTTGCAGGATTACCTTACCATCTTCATAATTTGCAAGATTGTCCTGATTACCAGAGATATAAACCTCATCTTCTTTGTTGGGCACTTTTACGGTAATCTTAATTGGTTTTGGTTTGTAGTACCCCGTCTCGGCTAAATACTCAAAATACTTTGAATAGCCATTAACAACGCTTTGCAAATAAGTCGTATGGTGTGATTTGTTTAGAATGCTGTCAATTTCAAAATAGACAATCGATTTCAGCTTGTTTTCAACCTGTCGTAAACCATCACCAGTTAAAACGAAACCATGATCTTCCTCCACATGACTGAAATAAACAAACTTATTTAATGGCTGATCTTCCAAACTGACGACCTCTTTGACAAGTCTTTGCCTATCATATTTGAGGTTAGGAGAAATCACCAAATAGCCTTTGGCAATATCAGGATTCTTGTTGAAAGCCTGAAGCACAAATGATGCACTCAGGGAATGACCGATCAACACTCTGTTTGGAAGAGTTCTGTAATTTGCGTCGACGTAGGGTATCAGTTCGGTATTTATGAACTTGAAAAAGTTTTTAAAATTGGCTTGCCCGTAAAACCAGCCTCCTTTCTTGTCGTACTGAGGTTCAGGCAAAAAATCACTGCTTCTGTTGTAAAAATAATCCGGATCGTCGCTCCAGAATGCCGGAATACCGACTACAATATGAGGATTATCAAGATCAGAATCATTGGAAAAAAATAAAGCCGAATGTGCCAGATCGAATAAGGACTTGTTCTGTGAGTCGAACACGTAAACGACATTGTAACTGTCGTGAATATTTTCGTTGTAGTACGGAGGTGTATAAATGAATACTTCCCTTTCCTGATTAAGGGATTCGGACTTGAATTTGATTGTTTTAATCGATCGGGCATCCTGTGCTTGTGAAAGCAAAGGGATTAAGGAAATAAAGATCAGTAATAGGTATTTCATAATTGCATTTATTTTTCAAATCCGGATGATACAGTCGATCTTCAAGCGCAGAAACAGCATATTCGCTGAGCAAATACACTGATTCTCCTATCAAACTATCAAATGAATGCAATGTTTATCCGCAATAGTCATAGTGTGCCCGGTACCAAATGCCTGATATATATAGGCTAAAACTATCAATTCTGGAATGATCTCGGACATTGAATATACGCTTCGAGAATTCACTGGATTTGCAGATTCGGGTTCTGTCAGCTTTACAACTGATCATTACCTGTAATGAAAACCCATATACGTGTGGTTTCAGCAGCTTTCACTTCTCCAATAAGTGCCCGATCGCAGCTCTAATTACCGGGTCCCTCTTATTTTTGATGTCTGTTTTGATATTTACCACCTGAATATCTGGCAGTATGCCTTCGCCTTCATAATTCGTACTATCCATGGAAAAAAACTGCTGATGCGATAAGCCAATTTCCCATTTGTTCGGTAATTTGAATTCATAAACATCCGAGAAAATCCCTTCTGAGTGATCGCCTACAATTGTCACGTAAGGAAGGTCTTTCATTAGTAACAAAAATACTTCCGATGCACTGGCAGTATAATCACTGGTCAGAACAACAATGGATTGTGCAAACTGAAATTTCCCTTTTGGCTTTATTTTTCGGTATTTCTTGTCAGTGTATTGGTCGGTACCTTTAATTCTGGTCCTTTCATAATGCCCTACTTCCTGATCTCCTGAAATGAGTCTACCTGCCAGTTTGTAGGCAATGTAATCCCAACCACCACCGTTGAAACGCAGATCAATAATGATCCCCTGCTTGTTTTGAAATGCAGACAAAGCCTCATTGAGCGCTCTGTTAAACCTGCCAAAGGTATTTTCTTCAGTCATTTCGTCCAGTCGCAGGTAACCAAAAGAATCAGAGATACTGTATTGAAAATTAGTTTCTTCAGTGACTTTACAGGCTATTGGCTTTGAAAATCCATTTTGCACAAGCTCCTGTCTTAAGATGGATTCAAACTGTTCAAATTCATCGGCAGTTTCAAACTCTTTGGTGAGGTTAAACTCGTATGGAGGTCCACATTCAATAGCTTCTTCTGTAAAATTGGGGGTAATCGTTACGTGACCATCATTCAGTTCCTGAAGCATTAAGCAACAAATATTAAAAAGCTCCTCATTCACTGTTTCGTCATCTACCAATGGTCGGTATTTCTTGTAGATTTCATCCCAATCAACCTTCTTTAAGTTGAAATTGGCATAGCGCAAATTGAATTTTTGCCATAGTTTCTCAAAGTTCTCAACAGGTGAATCGATTTCCTTCATCTGTGAATAAGCCGGGCCTGCCAGGGCTATAAGAAATATGAAAGTGATGATCTTCGTCATTCATGAATAACTACCGATGGCAGCTAAAGTTTGCAGTATCCTCATTGGGATATCAGTAAAATTTGGTATGTTCTAAGGGTTGGCCTTATAGTTTCTTCAATTCAAAAGTTCCTTTGTCTTTGGGAAAGCTAGCATCATATTGACCCTCAATTGCAATTCCTTCATGGTCTTTCATTCCACTATATTCGATGTACTGTCCTTTGCCGATTGATATTTTTGCTTTGAAAAATTTGAGATCATACTGATCACTTTGGCTCGTTTTCATTTTTTGTTCCAGATTATTTCCATTGACAGTCGATTCTGAAAAGCCGCCTGATAATGTTACTAGTTTATTTTGTCCAGGCTTGTACATACTCCAGATATTGTAATAGACAAGTGCTTCACTTTTAAATTGAGCATTGTCATTTTCAGGCAGCATCGTCAGTATTTTGCCACTGACGAGTACATAATCAGAGCTGTTCCAATGTCCATACCAGTTAGATGCGGCAAAGCTTTCAGGAATTGAGTTTCTATACACAATTTCGTTAGAAATAAACACAACTATAGTGAGCACTAAAACCAATACTATAACCCGCCTTATAAATTTCAGAAATCTATGTTTCATTTAAAATACAGTTTTTCTCACCTTTTGCCTAGCCGCGTGTTTATTTAACTCTGGCGAGTCCAATAGATTGCACAGCTCCAGGCTAATTTTTAAGGAGAAGACGATCTGAACGCATGTTTAACCTGATGTGTAAATCTGCTTTATTTAAGATAGTCCCAAGAATCAGTCAATTATAAACATTCGAAAGAATATTTATTGATCATTTTCTTCCAAATTCGTCTAAGACAAAACCCTGACCGTTCGACTTTTTTAATCAGCTGGCCAGGGTCTGAAT
>JBCBHL010000145.1:0-16736 GCA_038525605.1 Bacteroidota bacterium | reverse complement strand
AGCTGCCGGACCAATTGAACAGGCAGTCAAAGAACAGCCAGATCCGACTAGTGTTGCCGAAAGATCAGTTGCGGATTTACCGGATGCTCAGCCGGGTCCTCCACCTGAAAGTATAGCAGCGGGAGAAGGAATGCCGAAACCACGTCCGGACAGTCATATCAATTATCCACTGGAAGATGATATGGCTGAATTACAACATCAGCATCATGCAAACGATATTGATGATCATCAGCTAAAAATTGCCAATGAACCTGCATTCACTGCAGCATTGAATGCCAAAGGAAAGGTGCAGGAAAATGTAGCATCCGCTCCTGACAAGTTCAGAGAACAGGAGAGCGCCCGACAGGGAGAATCTGACGCTTTAGCCGAAAAAATGTCTATGCAGCAGCTGAACGCTATTCATCAGGTGCGGACAAAAGAGCTGGTTGCTGTTACCGGGAAGCAGGAAAAGGCAGCCTCCAAAGATTCAGCAGCGCGAAAAAAAGTAGCGGAAGACATTGATGGAATATTCAAGGCTACTAAAAAGAATGTCAATAGTATTCTCACTAAGTTGAATACTGAAGTGAAGAAGAAGTTTGATACGGCAGCAACGTCTGCCAGAGCACAGTTTGAATCTTTTGTCACAACTAAAGTCTCCGCCTACAAGAGAAAACGATACAGTGGTGCCAGTGGCAAATTCAAATGGGCGGGAGATAAACTGCTCGGTGTACCCACCACAATTACTATTTATTTCGTATTGGGTAGAAAACTCTACACCGATGCAATGGACGTCGCACTGACTGATATTGCCAATTTCGTAGCTACTCAGCTTACAGCTGCCAAACAGGCAATTGCGGATGGTAAGAAAGATGTAGATACTTATGTGAAAAAACTGCCAGCCAATCTCGAACAGGTTGGGCAAGATGCCAGCAGGGACATACAAAATCAATTTGATGCTTTGACTACCAGCGTCGATAATTGTGAGGAGGATTTAGTCGATTCACTGGCACAGCAATATACTGAGCATCTGAAGCAGGTTGACGCTCGCATTGAGCAGATGCAGGAAGAAAACAAAGGATTGGTAACGAAAGCAGGCGAAGCTTTGGATCAGGTAGTTTCTACTATCGACGAAATTAAATCAACTCTGACCAAATTGCTTGCTGCAGCAATCTCAGCGATCAGCGTGATTGTCAAAGATCCGATTGGTTTTCTGAATAAACTGATCAGCGGCATTAAAATGGGCTTTGATAACTTCAAAACCAACATTGTCGATAACATCATGTCTGGTCTCATCCAGTGGTTGACAGGCTCTATGGGCAGTGTAGGCATTCAGGTGCCAAAAGATGTATTGAGCCCCAGCGGTATTTTTGATCTGTCTATGCAGGTTTTGGGACTTACCAAAGACTACTTCCGGGATAAAGCGGTCAAGCTGGTTGGTAAACCCTTGGTTGAGGGAATGGAATCCAGTATTGAGGTTTTCAAAATTGTGAAGAGCGATGGCATCACAGGATTGTGGAAACATGTAAAAGATCAGTTTACCGACATCAAACAGGTGGTGATGGATGCCATTCGCGACATGATCATTAAGAAAGTGATTGAGGCAGGAATTAAGTGGATCATCGGGCTGATGAGTCCAGCCGGAGCGTTCATCAAAGCAGCGATGATGATTGTGGACATTGTGCGGTTTTTTGTTGAGAGAGGTGCGCAGATCATCGAATTGGTCAAAGCATTCATTGACGGTATCAAGGCCATCGCCAGTGGCAATGTAAAAGCAGTAGCCAAGGCAGTAGAAAATGCATTGATTAGATCCATACCTGTTTTAATAGGTTTCCTGGCAGCATTGGCAAGTGTATCGGGATTAACCGACCGGGTGAAAAAGATTGTGGAGCGATTAAGAGCCAGGGTAGATCGGGTGATTGAAAGTGTTGTCCTGAAGGCCAAGAAAGCATTTAAAAAACTGGTAAAATCTGGTAAGGCTAAAGTGAAGGGGGGGATTGAATATGTACGTAAAAAATTGAAGCCGTGGCGAACGAAACCGGAAAAGTTCAAATCTAAGGACAAGGAAGATCATGAGATTTTCTTCAGGGATTCCGGAGAAAAAAAGGTATTATATGTTGCAAGTAAAAATGCATCCCCGGTTGAAAAGTTTTTAATAGACAAGCTGGGGGATGAAAAAGAGAAAGATAAGGAAGCACCTATAAGAGAAGCCCTGAAATACTATCGGGATCAGGTTAAAACAGCCCTGGATAAAGCTATAGAGGCTAGAAAGGCTTATAAAGATCATAAGAAAATAAAAGGAGATAAAGATAGTGAGCGTAAAGATAGCAATCTAAAGAAAAGTGCAGATACGTCCCGTTTGAAGGTGGATAAAGCTTTACAACCATTTGCCAAAAAATTAGCAAAAATGGAATTTAATCAGGAATCAGATTTAGCCGTTGCTACTCATGTAAAATTCAAAAAGAAGGGAGAAAGAGCAGGTAAGGTTAGAGCAATGCCGTTAACCTATCTTCCGGGTAACACAACAGGGGCTAGACCTGCAGGAACTACACCACCAGGCTACAATGCTGTAAATACGGCTCAGAAGAATAAATGGGAAAGAGGACATCTTTTAAGTGATCATATGCACGGACCAGCTGAAACCTGGAACTTAGTTCCAGTTACCAGATCCGTAAATGGTCAGATGCGAGAGGTTGAGAATAAGGTAAAACCATTAATTGCAAAGCAAGGAAATGTTTTAATATACTCTGCAAGAGTATACTACAATGATTCATTTACAAACGAATTGAAAAATGTTCCAACCAAAATAGTTTTATCTTATGGCAAGATGAAAAGAGATCCTGGTATACCGCCAAGCGATTTAAGATTCATTCCGGATGGAAACGCAATATCGAAAACTATTGAGCAAAATCTTGATAATATTGACTTAACTGGCACAGCAAACCAGGGAGAGTTAATGAAAAAAGACTTGATTGCTGAAATACCGGGATTTATTGCTGAGAGAAAAAGTGCAGGACAACCTTACAGTTGGCGTGCATTTTCCAGGAAAAAGAATGCCATTAAGTATTGGAAAAAAAATAAAATTCTGACTCAAGCTCAGTTTGATGCTATAAAGAAAGAGTATGCTAAACATGTATAACTTTAAAGAACTGAAGGAAAACCTAATCGACAGTTTTAAAATTGTCAACACTATTAGTTTGGAATTATTTGAATTAAATGGTGGCTTACCTCTGGAAAGAATCAAAAGAACTTTTGATAAGTTTTCTATAACCTATAATGATGAAATTCTTAACTTTTACAGTCAGTTAAACGGCGTTCACATTGAATGGGAATTCGATTATGATCAAAATTTCAATAAGAAAAGATTTAAGAAAGATAGGTCATCAGTAAAAGGCAGTATTGTTATTCCAACTTTAGACGAATTTCTAGAGGAAGAAAGTCAGACATATTTATCATTTTGGGAAGCAAAGTTGGTCGATTATGCTAAAGATGATTTGATGAATCTGCGATGTATAGACTATGGCTGGCCTTACTGGCTTGTAGGCGTACCTAGTGTTGGGAATAAAATTATTACCGACCAAATCTTCTACTTGTATCAGGATGACGAGGATTTTAGTAGTTGTGAATGTTCTATCACTAATTATTGGTCTAAGTGTTTAGAATTTAGAGGTATTGAGTTCTGGGAAGAAATATTGATTTATGGTGATGGTTATTCCTCGAAAGAGAAGGAAATCAAACATCATTTAAATGAGATTTTTTCGATCACCAGTTAAAATTGATTTGAAATTGAGACTTATACTCCCAACTAGGTGTAGAATGTTTCTACACCTTCAAATATCCAGTGACTTTACGACCATGTGAAGGTTGTAGCTTCACCTCAATTTATACGGAGACTTTCAAAGTCTCCAACTGTAAAACAAAGAAACAATGAACCAAATCGTAAAAAAGCACTATAGTCTCTTTGGGAATATGTCAACAACAAAGAAACCTCTAACATGAAATAATGCCTGTACAACACGCCACCGAAAAGAATCAAGATGCTCGTAACGCATCGTTACAGAACAGTGGCAATGGTCTACTGAATCAGACAAATCTCTCTGGTGGTCAGGCTCAACCAACTAATAAAGCACAACCTGCCACTCCCGCTTTGCAAATGAATCCGCAGGAACCTGAAAGCACAGAGCAACTTGATATGAAGTCCGAAACCGGAAACATCATTCAGCTGACAGGAAATCCTGCTGGTGATGACGACAATAGTCAGGAGATCATCCAGCTAAGCGGTGGTAACGGCGATGGGTTTGCTTCTCCGCAGGTGGAATCGGGAATTCAAAACAGCAAGGGGGGAGGTAGTCCGCTTCCAAATGATGTGGTGTCAGAAATGGGCAATAAAATAGGGGCTGACTTCAGTAATGTAAGAACCCATACCGATTCAAATGCGGTGCAAATGAATCAGGAACTGGGTGCAAAAGCATTTGCTCATCAAAATGATATCTACTTCAATAAGGGTCAATACAATCCATCATCTCCCGGTGGTAAGCGATTGCTCGCACATGAGTTAACGCATACAGTGCAGCAACAGAACAATCCCCAAATCCAAAGGGATTTTATTGAAAATTCAGTTAGCGCCTATTTAAAGGAGCAGGAATTGCAAAAATTACAGGAAGCTAATAAATACAACTGGCACAAATATTATCGGAAGAAGAAAAGCTATTACACTCGTTTGCTGGAAGAGATGAAAGAAGTTTCCGGAAATGATGATTTAGCTTCATCAGTAAAAGAAGCAGCTTTGCTTGGCAGTAAAAAGACTGACATTACTAATTGGATAGTATTTTCGAAATTGGTAAAAGAAGTTCAGACGAAGTTGAAGGACAAAGGATATCCCGTTAAAACCAATGACGGCAAACTGGATCGGAATACAATTGCCCAGATGAGAAAGGCAATCGCAAAAACATCTCATAACCATGATAACAACGATTATTCGGATAGTACACTGAAAAATCAGGTAAGTGACAGACTGGAGAAGGTCGATATTGATAAGATCAACTCTGATATTGAAAGCATCGAATCTAATAAGGAAAATAGTAAAATACTTGAAGATTTTTTCAAGGGAGATGCCATGTATTCAGAGTCCAGTAAAATTCAAAAAACTGAACAGGTCGATTTCATTATTTCCACTGTCAAAAAATTGATGAAACAATTAGTGGCGATAGAAAAAGAAATTACGGCTATCAGCAGTAAGCGATTAATATCAAAGAGTGAAAAAGACAGAAAAGACAAATCTAAATACATTCAAAACCCCTCTGAATACAAAAAGTATTATGAAGGCAGCCCGGAGGTTAGAGAGGCGAAGAATAAATTACAGGCTACCATCAGAAGACTTTTGAAAAACCTGTCAGCTAAAGGTAGTAATTACAAAACTGCTTATGTGGAGCAATTTAAAGCAAAAACATATAGAAAGCTGACCCGATTTGTGAATTATTCAACGCAGTTGGCGAACTTTAATTATCTGCCCAGTGGAGGCACTAAAGCATGGACAAGAACATGTAATGTATCTACATTGGCAATGACATTGGAATTATTGGGCAAGAGCGCCAAAGATTTTACAGGAGATAAAAAAGTCATGGTGAAAATTGGTAGAAGTCTTGATGCTTATCTGATAAACTACGATCGAATAGCAGCTTTACCTTTAGATGATTTTCTGCAACTGGTAGTGATGTATCAACAAGATGCTGCTGCTGTCAAAAAATTGGAAAAAAATATTGGTAGAGCAAAAGAAACTGCCATTGCTTTGAAGTTGCAATCTGGAGGCGCCAGGAATAACACAAGTCTTGGAAGGTTAAGGCTTGTAGCAAAACTATTTGGCGGGAAGGAGCTAAAATATATTGGTCCAATCATGAGCTTCGGTAAGAAAGATCGAAGTACTTACGGGGATGTAAAAGATAATCGCAAGAAGTTATCTCGTCTACAGAAAGTAGAGAAGAAAACAGCGGAGCAGAAAAAGGAAATTGTTGCATTACAAAACAGTCTGAAAGGTTTCGATACCAAAACTGACAGATACCAGCAAGTGAATAAAAAATTGGCCAAAGAAGGCATTACTATCAAGAAGTATAGGAAACAGGCGATTGCCACTTACGGCAAGTATTTAAATGAAGGGTATGCTGTTGGCATTACCAGGTCAAAAGGATCTCATGGAAAGCCTAATGCAGAGGATACACATACGGGACACTATATGTTTTTAGTAGATGTCAATGAGAAAGAAATAGTTGTCATGGATCCTTTCATAGAAGGGCGTAAGACTTCCGTTTCGTGGGATAGGGCGTGGAATCTGGGATATTTTGCTTATGGAATGAGGATCAAATAAGAGATAAAGAAAAGTATAATAATTGCCTGATTTTTAGTATATTTAATAAGGAACTAATTACCACGATCATGAACAATTCACTCTATTATTACAAAGCCCATATTACAGATGTATACGACGGAGATACCGTCACAGCAGAGATCGATCTCGGCTTTTTTGTTAAGTTCAAAGAGAAGTTTCGTTTGCTCGGGATCAATACGCCCGAACTGAGAGGTTCCGAGAGGGCGGAGGGCCTTGTCAGCAGAGATGCTGTAAGAGAGAAAATCCTCAACAAAGAAGTACAAATCAAAACAGAAAGAGATCGCAAAGGGAAATACGGTCGGTATCTGGCCACTATCTTCATCGAAGAAGATGGCGGATTTACCAACGTCAATGAATGGATTGTCAATTCCGGCTATGGTGTCTTTCATGACTATTAAGCCAGGATAATTTTATTGTTTTTTTTAAAAGCTGATTCGATCTGGGTCTAGTCTAGCTCTGCATCTAAATTTGTTTATTCATGTGCATATTCAGCTATAATTCTATCAGGTTTCAGCTGGGAAAATTCTTGCATTCACTGATTATCACCTGATTCAGGTGGGAGATAATTCCACGGAAATTCGGGGTTTACTTTGATCAGCCCAAATATCATATTTGTATAAACGGTGGAACCCGAAAAACCTGAAAGAGAGTAGGGGCTATTAAATACGGATATGAATTATGAAAAAGAAAATGAATCTTAAAAACCTGAAAGTAGAGAGTTTTGTCACGAAAGTGAATGTTCAAAAATCAGAAACTGTTAAAGGAGGGTTACAATACTCAGATGTCGCTGGTATCAGTGCCTGTATGCATCTAAGTGCTTGCTGCCCAATGTGGTAATCAATCAATAATTTTTTAATTTAAAGTCCCTAGGATTGGGCGCAACAGCTATGTTAGATTTAGAAAGTCTAGTGAAGCAGTCCTACATCTTAGAATGAACATACCTCGACATAAAGACTACTTTTTTGCACTTCTAAAAAAGAAAACATAGCTGTTTTGTTCCCTCATCCTATTTTTCAAATGATTCCGTCCAATTGATCTGACAAAAGACAAGTGTGATCCATAGCAATGCTATTGATTATTAAAGAAAAATGGGACTACTAAAACGTAATTCCAATTTTATCTAGAAAGTTATATCTCACAATGATTAATCAGGCTACATTTTCCAATTGGATGTAGTTTCTGATACTCTCATGTGTAGGAAGCGATTGAGGAATTAAATTGAGTCTTTCCTCGCTGAGAATCTTTAGTCTTTTTTTCAAGCCAACCAGATTGCTACAACCTGACTTTATCAGAATATCTCTGATCACCTCATCCTGATCAATGTTAGAATAGTAAAAGGAACTGAGCTTATCAAGTGAAAAGTGTTTCTTCTCATGTTTGCTCATATTCAACCTGTTGTTAAGCATATTACCCTCAGGAGTGCCATCATTCGTGAGAAATAGAAATGTTTTCACAACTGCAATTCCTTCACTGACAATCAGAACAAAATAGCCAAGTTTGATTCCGTCTACATAGTAACTGACGAGAAACTTAGAGCCAGACATTTTTATAACCTTCGGATTAAGAAAAGAAGTATGCAGCGATTCGAAGATTTGCACTTCGCTCATACAATCTATTCGTTCCATCAGACGAGCAATAGAGTGCTCCTGAAAATACAGATTGACGCCAGCCTGTCTGACAGCAGACTTTGGATAGAGCGCTGAGGCGGGAATTAGAACATTGCAGCGTTTGCTGGTCTGAATCTGCAAGGGAAAAACTGTTTGTAACTGATCCTGAAATAAGACCCTTCTACCTTGTATTGGGCATATATTGATCTCTACATCATTTGCTATATGAGGATTATCACTTTTCACGAACCTACATTTGTTTGTTAGTTGCACTTCAAATTTTGTTGGATAGGATAAACAATTTCCCAGAGCGGCTAAATATTGAAGAAAGTGAATTTCAGGAGAACCCTCAGATGTAACCAATTTTAATATCACTTTGTAGTCTTCGGCCATGCCTTTGAACTTAAAATTTTTGTCTTCAGAAGTGGTTGAAATACTACTTTTAAGTGTCAAAAAGCAGGTGAAGTACTCATAATAAGAAAATTCTTTGCTGCCTCCGGGGAGTTGGAAGAAGTTGTTATTTAGAAACCCATCGATAGTTTCCTGAATTAACTTAAGGGGTTTTTGCGGGATTTTTAGTTTCGTAACAGATTTTAGAATCGGCTTTCGAAAACGTGAAAAGAACATGTATTCCATCTCATCTTCACCCAGTCTTTCCCTGATAGGACGCTTAATACCCAGGTCCGCAGTGAGGTTATCAAGTGTTTGAAAAAAAGCTTTTTTTTCCAACATTTCTGCTTTTCGTCGAATCCTGTTTAACTCGCTTTGAGACACTTTCTTTCTTGACGTGGTTTTCTTTCTTTTCTTTGACATGGTTTTATTTTTTAGATTTTCAAAATACATTTCCGAAAGGTTAAAATTGAATGCCCTCCATATAGATGTAGGCGAAAACATAAAAAGGTAAACCGCTTTTTTTATTTTTTTTACAATAGCGCACACGGATGCAGACAGAACAGACACTCTCTCCACCCGACAATTTGATGGACAACTACTACTTGCACAGGTTTTTCTGACCGATCTGCACTATCTTCTGATTTGTAAAAGAAGAAATTATGTCAGCAAAAACAGCAAGTAAATCATCGAATGCTATCAGCGTTGCAAATTATGTGCAATTTAAATTAGTTAATGACTCTAATGTTTCAACACTCAATGACCCATACATTTCACTTTTTGCCAAAGTAAATGGAGTATATGGGAATTTTTATGTCGATCAGGCTGGAATCGCAACCTTTAATAACTCAAGTAAGGGACAGGGAGTCTTTAAGCTATCATATCTTAAAAATGCTGCTAACGTGATTTACATCGATGCAAACCTGGATGCATCATCGGGAAGAATTTATTTTAGTACTGATTCCGCAATGGTAACTTCCGGCACTGAGCCTGATGTAGCTACTGCTGATTTTTACTTTGACTGGGTGGAATTTGCAGTAGTTGGCAGTAGTAAAAAGCTGGTGGCCAATACAACACAAGTAGACCAGTTCGGTTTTCCGATTCAGCTAAAGATCAGTCCGCCTGATGCAAATTTTGGTGCAATTGCCGGATCCGTGTCTAGCGGTGTTAGCAGAAATAGTATCATCCAAAAATTCTCCAATAGCCTTTCTTCAGAATATAAAGATTGTTTGTATCCTGTAAGTGGCTCAACAACTGAGTATTACAGGATCATGAGCCCTAATCAGGCTATTGTGAAAAAACCTGCAAGTAAACTCACGCAGAAGTTTAATCAGGTGATCGATGATTTTTTTACCCACTACAGTAGTCATGAATTATACCTGAACTCAGATTCTGCCTATCCTTATGTAGGGAAGGTGACGACCGTTTCAGCAAAAGACAAAAGTGGTGCAAGCCATAAATATCCTGTTTTACAATTCAAATTTGCAGATCAGGCACCTATTAACCCGGGAATACCGGTTACACCACCATCGGGAACCGGCCCATACAATATATATTACCCGTTCTTTAAGACTAATAACACTCCCTCTACGCATACTTCATACGATGGAAAACCTTTGCTGCCTCCTCCGGCATGGTGGTATGATACAATTTCAGGTAAAGGGACATTGACCCCAACAGAATCACCTTCACAGATGGTTTTTGCGGGTAATGGAATCTTTGCTGATACCTTCTGGCAACTGGGACAAACTGGTGTAACGTCCCAGACTGATTTATTGGGAAATCTGGAGAACCAGATCAATGTAGCGCTCAACAGGGGGCATGCACAAACCTGGTTCACGTTGGTTGGTAGCATTGCTGCCGGAAAGAAAGACCCAACAACGGGGCATTACAAAACAACGTTAACACTTTCATCGACTACCTACCAGCAGCAGGACAAACCAAATACGACGATTAATGTAACAAAGGGAATGCAGGTGATATCATACGCCGCTGCTATTCCATTAACTGTTTCGAAGGTTATAGACTCTACCACTTTAGAGTTGACATCACCAGTGCCAATTCTCGCATATAATTCATTGTACGTTACGTTTGCCAATTTCTATCCCAGCGGTGATACCTGGAATGAGTATGGTCAGTTCTTTCATCAGGATACCATATCGATAGGAGGGCGAGCTTATGCCTTGTCATTTGACGATCAGGGTGGCTTTAGCTCTACGCTTACATCTCTATGGTCAAATGCTCCATCTACTTTAGAGATTACGTTAGTATACTGGTAAGTTTGGATCAAGTGGAAAAGCTTGGAGAGATTGTACTAAGCTAAGAATGAAATACCCTTTTCAAATAAATTAATTATTCTTAGTTCAAGACCAATCTAATCGCAAATTATTAGCGGTCAAATTTTCTACGTGCAGGAGGGCTGGGTGGTGCGCCACTGCGACAGCCAAAACATCCGGCAGAGCAGGGCGGCCGTGATTGTTTTGGTCGCTCGGCGATCCGATAGATCTTTTTGTCGGCAGCCGACGCTGTTCGTTTTTGTATCATGACAAAAATGAAGGCTATAGATTGAAGAAAATTCTATAGCAATTCAATCCGATTAAGTAATTTAATAATAGGATCTATAAAAGTTGTACCACAGGAATTTGGATTGATTCGTAAGTTAATACCAGTCGAACAGATGTTTCCATTGTAAATTAGAGAAGATCAGTGATCATGAAAATCATCAGATTATTTTGATAGCTGGCAAAATCTAATCGATCAGCTCAATCGATGTAGTTTGATTTTCCTCTCCGGTGATCTTCATATACGAACAGTATTCGTACAGAATTGTACATATTAATTTGGTAGAATACCCTTAAATACCTCATTTAGCAATTTCATAGCAGATTTGGTGAGCTGGCATGTGATTTGACAAACTTAGTCTGTCTTCATAAGCAATCTATCATGTTTAAGAGTTTTCTACTGGTCTCGCTTAGAAATTTAAAAAAGAATAAAGGAGCCATCAATATCAGTTTGCTGGGCTTGCTCATTGGGCTCACTGCTAGTCAGTTTATTTTCAATTATCTCTATCACGAAATGACCTATGATCATCACCTGTCATCTAAGATATATCGGATAGAGAAACACAGACTGAGAAATGATGAAGTCATATATAAGAATGCGCTGACAGCTTTTCGGCAGGCTCCTGATGAGGTGAAAAACAATCCTGCTACTGAAAGCTTTTTCAGGCTGAAACAGTTTGGTAAAAGCAGGAAAGTTTTTGTTAATTTCCATAGTCAAAAAGACTACACCGCCAAGATCAGGCTGGAAGGAGTGTATTTTGCTGATTCCAGTATTTTCGACTTTATCCCATTCAGCTTTTCGCAAGTCAATCAGTCTCAGTTGAAAAGTGCCAATACTATTATGATTTCCGAATCCTCCGCCAGAAAGATTTTTACAGCGAAACTCTCGGATATCGATATTGTAAACGATGCTTACTTCATTTCCAGAATATCTAAAGTAGATAGTACGAAACTTAGAATTGTAGCAATATATGAAGACTTTCCTGCTAATACTCACTTGCGTCCCGGAGCAGTTGCGTCGATGGTTTCATTCGAAAACCAGCAAAATTCAGGGAATCTGTCAAATGAAGAAGTGTATAGCTATGTAAAATTGAATGGAATGGCCGAAGGTGAGGCTTTCTATGGAAGTAAAACCACTCAGAATAGCTCATCTGAGTATGATGAAACGCTGTATTTCAGGCCTGTGCAAGAGATACACACGGCTGTTGGTATATCCAATGAGCCGGAACCGGGAGTAGATGCCAATCTGATATTTTTATTACTCGTCATTGGATCAATTATTATGATTTTGGCGGATGCCAATTATATCAATAACACCATTCTCAATTCTGTCGACAGGATGAAAGAAGTGGGTTTACGAAAACTCCTTGGGGCAGGGGAGAAACAGGTGTTTACCAACATCATGACAGAGTTTTTATTCTTCAATCTGCTGACAGGCTTACTATCTTTCGCTCTGTACCAGTTGCTGGCAAATCTTATCCGGATATATGCAGAAGAACCAGTGATATTTCTGGAGGGAAATCATTTACAGGAGCAACTACTGTTCATGCTTTTGGTTGTGATACTGAATGCCGTTTTATGCGGACTTTATCCGGCATTTCATCAGCTTGCCACCAAACCAATTGAGGCGTTATATGGTCTGAGATCAGCTTTTAATCTTAATAAATTCAGATCAGGATTTCGTGTTGTAAATGTGCTGATTGTCTTTCAGTTGATAGTATCGATTTCCTTTTTGTCTGCAGTGTATATTTTTTATGAACAAATGGTTTTTCAGAAAGAAGGAAAGAAGCCACCATATGAATTTGAAGTAGAAGGAATCTTTCCGGGACAATCAGGAGTCAATAATGTATTCACCGATGAGTCCAACAGATTTATTCAGGAGCAATTTGATGCTGGCAAGATCACCAGGCTCTCTATTTCTAATCTGGTTGAAGGTAAAATACATACTTCCAATAACCTCGCCCGTTTGCTGCTGGCTGATCAGGAATTGGATACAATCAAAGGAGACTTTTATTTTGCTATTATAGATGCTGGTCTATGGAAAGATCGAAAAGATTATATAGTTGCCGGTTCTGGTTTCAATCGGGAATTTAACAGAGATAGTGAGGGGCTGCTTGTCAATGAATCTGCTGTGAAGGCGATGGGTGAAGTAGTAGCAGATTCGATTCTGGGTAAAAAGATCAAGCTAAATGTAAAGGGCAGGTATCTGACAGTGAAGGGAGTCGTGAAGGATGATGTAGAAAACCCTGTCCCCTCTATTTATGCAACAGGCTATGGATACCCTACTTTTATGAAGTTGAGATTGAACTACGATGGGGAGGCCAATCATACGATCAGTGAGTTCATCAGGCGATTTGAAAGAACCTGGTCGCGTCATTTTACCAGCTTTTATTTCCTCGATGATGAGTTTGCTTTGGAGGATGCACAGAACAGTGAATTGTTTAGCCTCTTTTTAGTGTTTTCTGTCTTAGCGTTGATCATTGCCAATTTGGGATTATACGGACTTACAAATTTTATTGTCCGCAAGAAGCAAAAGGAGATAAGTCTGCGAAAGATCATGGGTGCAGACTTACATCAGATATTATTGATTTTGATTACTGATTTGATGAAGGTGTTGTTAATCGCTGCTGTAATTTCGGTTCCCTTGATTATTTACCTGGCGAATGAATGGTTGAGTAATTTCTATTTCAGGATAGACCTAAGGGTAATCTATATATTGTATCCACTGCTTCTCACATTTGCAGTTGCTTTGATTGTTGTGGCTAAGAACTCATTCAATGCCGCTGTGATCAACCCTGCAGAAACATTGAAAGAGGTGCAATGATCAAATATTCATCTGCATCAAACTGCAAACTAAGTGAAGGTTGCAGCTTCACTTTTCTATTATTGCTCTCACATACAGCAATTACTGTACAATTCACTTTGATGGAATCACAGCAAACTTGAAAGTAATACAAGCAATTGTCAATAGAGCGGCAGCTTAAATAAAAGAAACCCGGAGGTTGCTTGTGTTGTCTTTGCGCCATTATATAGAGTCGTTGCGTCATGTTGCGGAGTCTTTGCGTCATTATATGGAGTCTTTGCGTCAGGTTGCGGAGTCTTTGCGTCAGGTTGCGGAGTCTTTGCGCGATTATATAGAGTCGTTGCGCCATGTTATGGAGTCATTGCGTCATTATGTAGAGCCTTTGCGCCATTATATGGAATCCCGGCAACACAATATGGAGTTGTAGTAGTAAAATATGTAAAATTTATAATGGTGCCGTGGGATTTTACAGTTGTAAAATCGTGATTTGAGAATAATATGGGCTTGAAATTTGGTGAAATCGTTGGTAATGATCCTAATGGAGCCTTCTCACCTGATACGCTACGACTGTTTAACAGGAAACAGAATTCCTCTGATGCTCAGGATGTTCAACGGAAACTCCAGAATCACATGCATGAAACTTAGGAATAATGAGACCAGAAAACCTAGCCGGAAATCATAGAAATACAGCGAAAGACTGGCTATCCATATCACTACGATGGCAATAGTTTTCTTTAAATTCAGCATCTTATGCCATTTGATGACAGTGGTTTTGGAGAACCAGTTCAAATAATGATAGCAATAGATAAATGACATAAACATCATTAACTTCAACTCCATTTGCTCATAAAAATAGAAAGAGGTTCCGTCCGAAATACCAATCAACTTTGAGAAAATCACAGGAGTTACATGAAACCTGTTTTCTAAATACAAATCCTTCAAAGCATCGCTAAACAAATATTGCCCTGGTGTTATCGGTGCATATATGAATAACAATGGTGCTACAACCGCGAATATTACAGCCAGATAACCAAATTTGCTATTCGATTTTTTGGCACCATACAGCATGAAAATCAGAGTGAATAAATACACATGAATGATGGTAGGGATCATCATGCCTACTACAATATTGTAATATTCCATTTGCCGGAGAAAAACAGAACCTATCACGCCGATGACCGAAAAGATCGCCCAACCTACTTTCGAAGGTTTGAATTGATAGGCCAGAGCCAGTAAAAGTGCAATGAAGATGGCACTGTTTGACCATTGTGTCGTGACGGTCATGAGTTCTCCCATTCCTGATTTAGCATCTCCATATTCCAGATAGATTTTTGGAATAAAAAGAATTAGTGAAGCTGTCGATCCCACCAGCAACCAGATCCAGCTTTTGCTGGAAAAGAAGTAACTTTTATTATTCAGCCAGTTAATTTCCGTGACGTAGTGAAGCGGACCTAAAATGGCATAGGCAAAAATGAAGAGCTCTAATGGGAATAGATACGCCAGAAATGCGGAGCAGGCAATCAAACCGATATTCAGTTTATCTGAAATATTGCTCATAGATCAAATGTCATTTGGTTATTCTGCCTAAGGCTGTATACAATGTGTTTGTTTAGTTATTTATGAGCTACTAAAATATCGGATTTGTGCTACACTATCAAGAAACCATCAGGAGTAATCGATTAAATCTAAGTCACATGACTTTTCAATAGTATATAGATAACGCAAGGGAACAAATTCATTCAGTAAGTCCAGTTTTCAATTGTACCGTCTTTATAAATCCATATCATAATGAACATTGGCTTTTCTATTTGAATATTTAGTTGATCAATTTGGAATAATTATTCAGTCAATCGCTGATCAAACCATACATCCTCATAACGACTGCCATCAATTAAAAAACGAAAGCCTGGTGGAAGGTCTAGATATTGAGTCAGGTCGGTTTTTAGATAATTGCTTAAGTGTTCGACACAAACAGGTTTGAAAAAATCATCGGAATCAGAATAGTCACCGCACCAGATATACCAACCGTTTGCACCATTTTCAGCTGGATGCCGCAATCCATGAATAGCGCCCTCGCTCAATGATCCTATTGCTAGCCCTATGACAGAACCTCTGCTTGGTGTGTTAGGTTCTACTCCCTTCCATTCACAAACCGTTTGATTTTTTCGTCTTTCCATAACTCTCGAATTGGCTACAGCTTTTACAATATCACTCCTGAGTCAACTTTTTATAAAAGCTCATATTATTCAAACGAAGTTCATATGCTACTTCACGGTCCGCAAATTCTGCAGTTGATTCTTCCTTTGTATTGAGTTTATATTTTGACTCGAGATTTCGGATAAGTTGCTCATCAGTATCGAAGTAAAGTCTTTTCTCCACCGTTACTGGCTCAGTTGCCTGAAAAGTATTCATCCGCCAGTAAATAAAATACAGTTGATCGTTGGTGTCAAAATAGTAATCTGCAGTTATGTTCCAATCCCCAGACATTGAATAATCGTCATGATGGACAAAGGTACCAAGGCTATCTTTTTTAATTACACTGACTTTTTGAAACAGAAATTTATTCTCAGATTTTTGTTCATTCTCATACCAGTCTTCCTCCTGATAGTTTTCTCCCCACGCATAGTGAAATAGCTTGGTAGAATTGCTTGATTCCTTTTCAATAATTGGTTGCCATATTTGAAAATTCTCCCTGATTTTGAGGATAACAGGATTCTTTTGTGCTGTTGTTAACAGGCTACATAGCATCGAAATTAATAGCAAAACCCAGGTTTTTATGAAATTATTCTGATACACCTAAACGTATTTAATGATGTGATTGATGACTTAACACCATAAAGTTAAATAAAAAGCTGAGATATTGTGCTGCCTTCAATAGCACTTCCTGTTTAGCTATTATGATCATTTGATTTTAATCCATTATCAACAGCCAGACAGGTAAATATTCCTTTTTCGATACTAATTTTTGCATTTACTTAACAAAAGTAAATATAATAATTAAATTCACATTTGTTAAG
>JBCBHL010000144.1:0-16770 GCA_038525605.1 Bacteroidota bacterium | reverse complement strand
CTTTTCAGTTAGGGTAGGGCAGCAGATGAAAATTGAAGATTACGGCGTGCTGGGGCTTGCATGGAAAACCTGCTCCTGGGTAGGTGAAATTTTTGATCGCAGCGAACGCTATTTTAAGTTACTTTCGGATACCTACGTTTTTAGAGTAGAAAAAGGAAAAGACATTTCTAAAGTTTATCTGCACCGGGATGCACATCGCAGGGGACTGGAATTGTCCAATGAAGCTACATTTTCTGCTACAGTTGTGGTACTTCAGGCATTGAGTAATAAGGATATTCTACCACGAGAGGTAGCATTTAAGCACGGACCACCAGCCGATTTGGATAGCTATCAGCAGGCATTCAGATGTCCAGTAAAGTTTAATCAACCTTTCAACATCATTACGTATTATACAAAAGAATTGAACCTGCCTACTGTCACAGCTGATGCCAGTATTAATCAATTCCTGGTAGAAAGAGTTAAAGAGGCAACAGATGGTATCGAAATTTATGCCAACAAAATTGTTGCTGATATTGAAAATCTGATTGTGGACTCATTGCCAAGTGGGATTCCCGCCATTACCCAGATTGCTGAAATAATGGGGATGAGTAACAGAACACTTACCCGAAGGCTGGCAGAGCATGAAATCACTTACCGAGATCTGGTCCGCAAAAAGCAGGAAGAAATAGCCAAATTCCTGCTGAGAAAACCTGAAAAAGGGATTGCTGAAGTAGCTTTCGAAACAGGCTTTTCAGAGCAGAGCGCCTTTAACCGAGCTTTTAAAAGATGGACTGGTAAGACCCCGGCCGACTTCAGGAAATCCCTATAATTCCTCTTTTGGCACAAAGTGTCAATACTTTGTCCTAAAGTGTCAATTTTAAGCGGCTCAAAGTCCTGAATATTGCTATATCAAAAACACAAATAGTCTAACTGACCGCATAAGCGAAGACAATATTTAAAATGCTACTTTTTGAAGCGTCAAAGTGGGTTTTAGATAGCGTCAGTTGGGAGGACCCTATAAAACAACAATGATATGTTAGCAATATTCAAACTCATTTTCGGAATTTTCATCGCGGTGGTGATTTCCTTTCCGAATCTCTTTTTCAAAGTAACCCCAGGTCAAATCACAACTACAAAAAATCATATTAATCATTTAGATACAGTTTCACTCAAAGCTTTTCAGATCTTGGATACGAAATGCAATATCTGTCATATGAAACGCAACAGGAAGCGGATATTCACCACTGAAAATATGAATGGCTGGTCAGACGATGTTTACAGGCAGGTATTTGTGAAGAAAAGAATGCCTAAAGGCAATAAAATACGATTGGAGGCAGCAGAATATAGTCTGCTCTTTGCCTGGATCAAAACGGTAAAAACGATATAAGTATGGATCTATCAATCAAATCAATTGTGCTCTTGATGAGCATCTTGCTTACTGGCCTCACAGCGGGATTGTGCTTTACCTGGTCCAATGCTGTGACGCCCGGAATTGGCAGACTGGGTGACGGGGGTTTCCTGCAGGCATTTCAGCAAATGAATCGGGCGATCATTAACCCTCCTTTCCTGATTGTGTTTATGGGACCTGCAATTCTACTGTTCCTGAATGCATACCTAGCAAAGACAGATCAGCAATTAAGGTTTTATACTTTTCTGTTTGCAGCAATACTCTATTTCATTGGAGTGGCAATGGTCACGATTTTCAAAAACGTACCCTTAAATGAGGTGCTGGATAAAACAGACCTGGCAACAGCTACTGAGGTGGAAATGGCTCTTTTGAGGGAAAAATTCGAATATTCCTGGAATCGTTGGCATCTGGTGAGATCAGCCACATCTACTGCTGCTTTTGTTGCACTGCTGATTGGTACCATGTTTGGGAAATAGCTAATGCTTCACAACGCTTGCCATTCTATTTGCAGTTAATTGTATATTTAGAACAGACAAACAGATTTTACAATACTAACTAAAGAAAACAATTATGCCTTTTTTTCATCATTTAAACGACCTTTCAGACATCACCGACATTACCTGGAACGACAGGAAAAGACTTGGCCCGCTGGATAAAGCTTCTCAAGCCATCATGCGTGGAGCATCGGCTTTTACTTCAAAACAGAAAGAAACATTTGCAGCTTATGTGTCGGGATTAAATGCCTGCTCATTTTGCTATGGTACACATGCGGCAGTTGCTGAAAACTACGGCGTATCTGCTACGCTCATGGAATCATTGGTCACAGATATTGATACTGCACTTGTAGAGGAAAAAGAAAAACCACTGTTTCATTATCTGAAAAAGCTCACATTATCTCCTGCCAGGCTTACGCAGCAGGATGCTGATAAAGTCTTTGCAGCTGGCTGGAAAGAGCAGGATCTGCAGGATGTCATATTGATAGGGTGCCTTTTCAACTTTTACAATCGTCTGCTCGATGGACATGGCATCAAAGGCAATCCGGCAATCTTTCATTATGCTGGAGCGCACCTGCATCAGAGAGGCTATTCCGTTCCATGGTTCATCGGAGCGATCAAATCATTTCTCTGGAAAAGAAAATTCAAAATATTACAAGCTTTTGAAGCGAATAAATAATCGCACAATAAAGGTTATCACAATAGGTTTATTACGCGGATTTTTGATTTAAAGAATTACTGAATTTTTCCTGTTGAATTCATAATTATGAATTCATAATTAAATGTAAGACAACAAAATTCGACCTTTAAAATATCGAAAATCACTCAATACAAAAGTCAAAGTGATAATGTATAGTAAATAATCTCAAAACAATTAGAACAATGAAATCTGACAACATTTTAGTAATTGGCGGAACAGGAAAAACCGGAAGCCGCGTAGTTTCAAAATTAGAAAATCAGCGGTACCCGGTAAGAGTTGGTTCCAGAAATGGCACACCTGCTTTCGACTGGGAAAATCCTGAGACTTTTGATCCTGTCTTAAAATCGATGGATCGGGTGTATATCACCTATCACCCTGATCTGGCTGTTCCCGGGGCGAAAGAAGCCATTGAAAAACTCACGGAAGCTGCTTTGCGACAAGGAGTGGAAAAAGTGGTGCTTTTATCGGGAAAGGGAGAACAGGAAGCAGAGGCGTGCGAAGAAATTGTTGCGCACTCTGGGCTAAACTATACTTTAGTAAGAGCTTCCTGGTTCAACCAGAATTTTAGTGAAAGTATATTCCTTGAATCGATACTGGCAGGACAAGTAGCGCTTCCTATGCCTGAGGCAGAAGTACCCTTTGTGGATGCCGATGATATTGCGGATGTAGTTGTGAAAGTGCTTCTTGACGATTCCTACAACGGTAAGACTATTACAGTGACGGGTCCCAGAAAACTGACCTTTCGAGCGGTAATAGAGGAGATTGCTATAGTAACAGGCCGGACTATCAGCTTTACTGCTATCACGCTGGAAGCCTATATCGAAGGGATGAAACTGGCAGGAGTACCGCAAGACTATATCTGGCTGCTGGGCTATCTGTTTAAAGAAGTATTGGGAAATGCTGAAAACCAGACGGTTTCCGACGACTTTGAAAAAGTGATGGGCAGGCCTGCTACTGATTTTTCCGAGTTCGTAACAAAAACGGAAAAGTCGGGCGTGTGGAAGCAAACGATCACTCAATCGGTGTAAGTAATCAGGCCATTTCAGGAGTAATCCTGAAATGGCCTTTTCATTATTTTTTCAAATCCTTCACTGCAATCCCAATTGTTGCATAAACAGACTACTGTCATAAAAGCTCTTGATTTTAGAGATTTTGCCTGATTCAATTTTTATGGAATCAAGTCCCGGTATTTTGATATATTTACCAGTAGGTGGATAACCAAAAAACGATCCGGTATTGGTGCCAGTCATCTGCCACTCCAAAAAGAACTGATTTTTACCATCCGCCTTCAGAGAAACAATTTCGAAAGAAATATCAGAAAAAGCATTATAAGTGCTGGTAACAGCATTTTTCAGTACATCTTTCGCATCACCCGCCTGAGTTGCATCCCAGTAATCTGATTTTTCACTCAATATTTCTTCTAAATTAGCAATGTCATTGGAATTCCATATGGCTACATACTTTTCTACTGTTTCTTTCATATTTAAAATGTTGTTGATTGAATCAATTGTCTCACCTCTTTTAACGCTTTATCAGGAGTTTCAACCACAGGAACTGACCGGAATACGCTCAAAGATTTATCCAGCAAATCAATCTTGTTCATTAAGTCGATACTTCTGTTTGTGTAGTGAGCAAACCTAAGTGCCTTCGGGTTGATCATATCCTGATCAATGAGAAAGTCGATCTTTCTTTTACACCTGCAAGGGTTTTCAATATTAACCAGTCCACATTTGGCAGTGAGGAAACTTCTTATCTTTTCCCTCGAACGTGATAGTTGCTTTCGGAAACTGGTAGGAGTAATTTCCAAAATCTCTGCCGCTTCCACACTATTCAAATCCAGCAAATCTCCCAGGATATAAATCAATCGGTTAGCTGGATTGAGGCAATGTAACAATCCATGCGTACAACTAACCTTAACTTCTTCTTCCAGCAGGTTGATTTCACCCATATTGCTGGTATATAATACTTTGTCCGATAGCCCGGTGTCAATTTGATTGGAATATGCCTCAAATGAAATCCTCTTTGCCTGGTACTTTTTCTTTGATTTTTCTGTAATCAGGTAGTTGCTTGCTATTCTATATACCCAGGTTTGGAAACTACTTTTCCTCTGAAAGGTACTCAGGTGGGTGATCATTTTAATTAATATCTCCTGAGTAGCATCTTCGGCATCTTCCGGAAATAAGAGCATTTTCAGTGAAAGATTGTAAATCAGGTTTTTCACCTGATCAACAACACTTTCGAGTGCTTTTCGATCCCCTAGAAGAGCTCGCTCAATTTGATATTCTAAATCTTTTTCCATTGGTTTTTTCCTACCCTCTAATTATTTAGACTGTTTTTCTGAAACAAGTGTGACATATTGCTGATAAAAATACTATTATTAAAATTTTCAGCTGACAATCAAATACTCTTGAAGGAATGTTAATTATTGCTCAATCCTACTAAGTTTACCTAACTATTGGACTTTTGGAGAAAGAGAAATTGCTGTTTATCAATACTTTATTGTATTGTTACAAATGAGCATTCTTCAAAGTAAAATGGCTGTTCCAATCCGGAGATCATCTGACTCTCCTGAGTTCGAGGAGAAGCGAAAAGGTTTGTTTATATTACTATTACAATAGAACGGCAAGAGACTTACTGCTTCTTATAATTGTTCCGTTGAGCGACTCAATACAGAAGCTAATAACTCATCAGTAGCATAATAAGATGAAGACTATAAAGACGCTGCTTTTTATAAACCTGAAAACGCGCATATGAAAAATGTAATTGTTGTTTACATCCTATCTCTCTTTTCGATAGAATTATATGGTCAGCAAATACCTGCTAAGTCAGACATTTTGAGTGCCTATGGATTTGTAGAAAACAAGATTACTGATCAGAAGGATGAAATTTTGTTTTACAGTTATCAAAATGGAGAGACAAAAAAACAAAAGCTGGTTTTATACCTGCAAGGCAGTGATCCAAGTCCTCTTTTTTCATACAGTATCAATGAAGGAAAACTGAATAAATACTGCTTTTTGAAAGGTGATTTCCAGGCCTTAAGCGATGAATATCTCTATGTAGCAGTTGAGAAAGTTGGTTTTGAAGGTTTGATTGATGAAAACAATATTCCCAAACCTAAAATATATCAGAAAAAGAACTCATTAGATAACAGGGTAAATAGGGCACACCGCACGATTGAATATCTGGATAGTATTTACAACTTTTCGCAAATAATAGTCTATGGTCATTCGGAAGGAGCTAATGTAGGAGCCAGGCTAGCCGTAGAGTGCAAGGAAATTACACATTTGGGGTTTTGGGCGGGAAATGTACTGCCGGACTTTTTCGATTTTGCGCTTGAAGTAAGAAAGTCTTACTATCAGGGTGAAGTATCTGCATCAGCAGCTCAGACCAGGGTTGATGAAATCATTGCTGAATTTACTGATAATATTGCCACTGATACGGCAAATGTTGAAATGGAGGGATATACCAACCTGCGTTGGTGGAGTTATGCTGAACCTGCACTTTTCAACTTGACTCAATTAAATATTCCCTTATATGTTCAGGTAGCCACTGAAGACGAAAGTGCACCGATTGAAAGCGCCTATGTATTACCTCTTGAGTTTGCCAGACTTCAGAAATCGAATCTGAGTTTTAACGTATGTGTGGGCTGTAACCATAGTTTTCAAAAGAAACTGAAGAAAGGAAAAGTGGAAAACAAATGGAGGGAGATATTCACGAATTTTATTAAATGGACTCAGGAGAATCCTTAATTGGATGGTTCCGGAGATGACAAAATTTTAAACAAGCTTTAATTGTATGGAAAATTATCAAGTAGAAACATTGATCTATTACAGCAAACTTACAACTGATACCAAGCATATCGCTAAAGATTCTCAAAAGGAAATTCAAGAGAAGCTGAATGAATATGCCAAAAAAGGATACAAACTCATTTCTACAAATGCTACCAGCTTTGGTTTTGCCATTTACATCTATCTGTATTTTGAAAAGGTAAGCTGAGGTATTGTGGTGCTGTGATCGTTAAGATAGAATATCACTGACATCAAATAAGTTATGGCAATCGCGTGATAGCAATCGTGTGATAGCAATCGTGTGACAGCAATGGTGCGCTGGCAATGAGTTTTACCTGTTGAAACGAGATATTAATCTAAATCGTTGAAGACTTTAAGTCTATCATCATTTTTCACCGATCCAGTACAACAGAAATATTGTTAATAACTAAATGTCTCAACCAGTGAAATATCCGATCACGATTGCACTTACAATTCTAACGCTGTTCTGTAACGGACAAAACAATGATTTTATAGGCGTGTGGGTTGCTACTGCCGAATACAGGGTTGAAAATATAGCAATTGCTGAATTTTACGATGATTTTGAGAGTCTTATACCTTATAATGAGGATGGTGAAATTGATTCGGTAGAATGGAAGATTCAACTGAAAGCCGACTCAATAAAGAAGGCTAATTGGGTTCCTGAACCAGTTCCACCGATCATCGATACAAATTATCACCTCGTTAATCAACTACTCGAAATTAAAGAAAATGGATATGCTGATTTTAAAGAGCTAGGCAAACCAGTGCGTAGCATGAATTGGTTGTCAACTGACAAGCAAAATGAAATCATGCTCGATACTTTGACTTTGAGGTTAGATAGTACAAATCATCTATCCTTAGTGTACTACGAGAAAGACTCGCTCCAAAGAAAAATCCTTTTTGAAACCATTACTCAATCTAAAATACCTGCTAATGCAGAAATCGGATCGTTATTAAAGAAGTATTCGTGGGAGATTTCAGAGCCTGATCAAGAAAGTGAATCGAATTCAAGCTGGTTCTTTGAAAATGATACACTTACCATATCAGTATTGGATATTGACACGACAACTTATCAAACGCCAGGAAACTGGATGGTGGAAGAGTTTGCCGGTCACTACTTTCTATTTATTAAACCCAATTACATCCCATTTTATTTACACCTGACTGACATTCGCAATAGCGCAACTTCAACAATCGAAACAGATTATTATTTCCTGGAAGGCTTCCCCTTTGAAACCTTATACCCAAAACTTGTTAACTACCGGCTTATTGGTTCGAAACTACCAAAGGGAAAGTTCATTGCCAGGAGTTCAAAAAAATTGATTGGTAAATGGGAATCTATTGATCGTGCATTTCCAGTAGATGAAAAACACTTTAATCAGCAGATGCTTTCTTCGTTTTTGACCTATGAATTCCGCAGCGACGGAAGTGCAATCATTAACTATGGTGGTGAAGTAAAGGATGATATTGGAACGCACAAAGTTGACAAATCAGAAAGTGACGTTTGGTCTGTAGCTGTTGATGGTAAAACAATCCTTTTTGATGAGCCTTATTCATCGTGGAAGCTTGCATATTTTAGGTTTATCAACTCCAATTTCATCGAGGTTAGCAGGCAGATGCGATCATTAGAGGGAAACCGTTCGGAAAATATGCGTTTTCGAATGAAGCGGGTCGATAAGTGACTTGCTAATTTAATTTTTTACAGCAGATCATCGATTATTTGATTAAAATAGTCTAAGATTGGTAACTGGATTGTATCCTTTGTAATCAGGATGTTTGCTTAAACTAAATTCGAAATTGACAAAAGACATATACCCTCTCTATACGCAGGTTCAGGAGAATCCTCGCACGATTTGTCGTGAGCTCTCAGCAGATGTATTTACCTATCCATTCTTTAATGAAGGCGTATCAAAATCTTATACGAACAATTCCAATTCCTATACTTTAGATGATTTGGAGATCAATGAGGCTGCTGATGATCTTATTCTGAAAGGATTGATTTTCACGACATCACATTGTGGATCGACGCTGCTAAGTGGTATGCTTTCAAAGCTTCCGGAAGTTCGGGTAGTGAGTGAACCCGAAGCAATCAATGGACTTTTGCTTTCTGCAGTACTTCATCAAATGGAAGCTGATGAGGTCATCCTGATACTACGAAAAATTGTGAGGTTATATTCAAAAGGAGCCAGGCCAGAAAAGTATCTGGTCTTTAAACTGACATCCTGGAATGTTTTTCAGATTGAGTTGTTTAAGCAAGCATTTCCTAATGTAAAATGGCTATTTTTACACAGAGAAGAAGAAAGTCTGTTGAGCTCGCTTGAAAGGTCTGATGGTGGCTTTATCGACTGGTGGGAGCATCCTGTTGATGTATTGCGAAAACACTTTTTACCTACTGGAAAAGAGATACAGAGTACGAGAGACTATCTATTGGAAATGATCCGGGGGCATAAACATAAAGCTGTACAGGCAAGAGATGAAAATAGTCTTTTCTTAGAATATCCAGGCTTTATTGAAAACTTTGAAGAGATACTGACGCACTTAGGTATTGGAACCGGGGAGGAAGACATTGCCAATGCTTTGAAATTGCTGGCTTATGATTCAAAAACTTTAGAAAAACGTATGTGAAGACATGCACCTGTTGCCGGTCTATTTGCAACTTTATTCAACCAGCCCTCGCTGGTCTTTTGACCAATCAAGGATATGCATCAATATGAATCATGTCTAATTTCATTCTGGGCAAACGCAATAGTAATATTCCGTGTAAAACAAGTTGTTAGTTCTTTGAAATGACTGTTCCATTGCCAGATCAATCAAATGAAGATGCAATTTCAGGATTTAGGCGATTGATGCAAATCATTCTTTCATGAAAGTTAATAATCGATTAGATTGAAAAGATATTTGATAGGTATACTAAGCTAGTATGACATTCTGATTTTTTAATAATTATAATTATGAGAATAACCTTTATTTTATTGTCAATCATAACTATTTTGAATTCATGTTCTGACGACAAGAAGAAGAATAGTTTAGCTGATCACTTAAAAAATAAAACTGGTGAAAACTGGCAAGTGCTTAGTACAGAACAAACCGAACTAAATGAACTAAAGTTGCAGTTAGATACTTACGTAAAAGATCTTGAGATACTAGTCAGTATTTCAGAGAATCAGCTTGAAAGAGAGAATCAAATTAGTAATATCCCTTGACAGCCAGGCAGAAACAGCAGCAATATCAGTTTTGAATTTGAAAACAAAAAGGAAATTTGAATATCCAGTAGAATCAGAGTACAATTCGGCTATTCCAACTTACTGCATCGATAGTTTATCCATTGCGAATTGCGAACTATATTATAGATGGATTTCCGAGACCACAATTCATTCTAAAGAAGGGATTGAAAGACGTATCTCTATTGACAAATGACGAATTACAGCAGACTTTGAGCTCAATCATCTTTCTTACTTATTTGCAAAGGCAGTCGCAACCTGATATTTTTGAGATAAATGAAAAGCTTAGTAAACTTTACTGAGTAGATCATCAGAAAACCTCAATACTTACCAAACATAAAAAATGTCTCGATTTCTATTACTTCTAATACTTACCCATATCATCTTATCATGTTCCGTTGACAACATGGAAACCGAAATTGATAAGATCATTAAAGAAAAATATGAAAGTGGAGTATTTCAGGGAGCTGTTCTGGTAGCCCGGAATGGAGAAATAATTTACAACGATGGTGTTGGATATTGTGATACTCAGCAGAGTAAGTCTATTACGTCTGATACAAGAATGTATCTGGCCTCTGTTTCAAAACCCTTTACGGCTATGGCTGTCATGATTCTAAAGGAACGAAATAAACTTTCGTATGATGATAAGTTGATCCAATACATCCCTGAGTTCTCAAATTTTGGAAGTGAGATCACGCTAAGACATTTACTAACTCATACTTCCGGGATTCCGGACTATTGGGATTTAGGCATTGGCAAAGCTGGATTAACAAATGAGGATGTTTTGAAATCAATTTTGAAGCATCAGCATTTGGATTTTGTGCCGGGAACTAAGTATTCGTACAGCAATAGTGGATATGTTGTTTTGGCCTTAATTGTAGAACAAGTTGCTAAGCAGCCCTTTTCTGAGTTTATATCTTCCAACATTTTCTTGCCTTTGAAGATGAACGATTCTTTTGTTTGTACCTCATTACCACCTCCATCTACCAATAGAGCAATTGGCATAGATGATTCAGGACAGATATCCGATTATGATATACTCACGACTGGTGATGGAGGTATTTTTTCTACTACCTCCGACTTGTTTTTGTGGGATCAGGCGCTATACAATAATACGTTAATTGCTGAATCAACTTTGAAGGAAGCCTTTGAACCCATGAAGCTTAATGATGGTTCCACAAGTAATTATGGATTTGGCTGGGAACTACCTAATAATGATGCTGTTGCGCATACAGGCTCACTTAATGGATTCGGTTCTGGAATTTATCGTGATTTACGCAGCAAAACACTTCTAGTGATGCTCTCAAACAAAGGTGAATCGTTTGAAGTAAAAGATATAGCCCAGCCAATTTTCGAAGTTTTATTCAGCAGGTAAATGTGTGAATGATAAAGATTTCTTACAAAGGTTATGACTGATCAGGTCAACTACTCCGTTGAGAATACACTTCCGCTGCTACATCAATCAAACTATGAAGAACTATCAAAATCTAAGCAATTGTTGCAACTCATTCTTTTATGAAAAATAATAATCAATTAGATTAGTATGACCGAGATTCTATCAATAAGACATTTTGTTCTTTTAAATTGTTTTTACATGCTACTTCTACACAAGCCGAATGACTAGAATTACCAATAAATCAGATGAATACATAAAAGAAGTCCGTAAGTTGCTTACTTCAGATTTCAGTAAGGACTTAACTATTCATTGGGTCTATCTTGAGTTTGCTCAACTGATGAACTATGGATTATCAATGTCTTTTGGGGTAGGCGATAACTGGAAAACGAGAAAGCTTATAATAAGGAAATGGAACGGAATATCGCATAATCAACTTGGAATATATCATTTAGACAAAATTCAAATCCACGAGGAGACTTCTAACCTAATGTTGATTGAGGCTAATGAAATTCAACAATTATTGAAGAAGGCAAATACTGAAGAGGGCAATGGATTAGTTCTGGATGGAATAGACTATGAACTTACAGACCTGAAGGAAAACCAAACTTGGAGATGGAAGCAAGAAAGTCAACTAAACCCCGAATTTCGACAAATCACTGAAATTCTGAAAAACAATAGCGGCATCTAACAAACTGTTAAGGCATGTGCTCACTGGTTTACTTCACACCAAATATGGAACCTCCTGTTTATTCAAACTCTTTCTGCTTTTCTGGCTTTAAAAATCATCGGACCGCCCATGTGGTCAATTTCAACGAAAACTTAGGAAATGGCGCAAGCCACTCTGCCCTTCGTCTGATTCCTTAAATTTCTTAATCGTTTTACCATGACAGGGGCCACCCCGCTGATTTTCTTACTCGGCCTCTGCCAATAGCTTTGAACTTCGGGGGAACGCATTTTCAAAAAGGCCAGCTCTAAAAACTCCCATAAGTAGCAAGAATGATCTGATTTTGAGGTTTCAACTACTAGAAATTCTAGTGAAAAAGAGATGTTCTAGCTTACGGAAAGCCTTTTTGATGCAAAAATCATTTCTAAGGAGTAACTTGGATTTGGACTTGACTGTGAGTTTACCACTGAAAGAGCAATGTGCTGTCTGGAGAGGAATCTTACCAATTCAGAACGCAGTGTTTTGTCCAAACTTTGGAAGCACCATCAGACTTCACTACTTTAGTACTTTCCATAAATTGAGAGTAAGCAACACATATATGGACGTTAGCTTCAATTAAAATGAATCTTCAAAAACGAGATAATAGTTTCAATGAGAAAATTTACTATTTCCAAAAATTTTGAAATGTATGAATACAATCTTCTTGAAGAAAGATTAGATGAAAAGCTTCCCAAAGAGTTGTTTCAGGTTTTGGAAATATACGGAGGTTTAAGTATCGAAGAAAACTCATTTTTGGACCAAAAGAATCAAAAAGAATGGACTTTAGTATCTTTTTTAAAGTTTTCAGAGATCTATAATTACATTGAGGACATTGAAGAAGAATTAAAATTTGCAGGGTTGAGTATCAATTATTGTCATTTGCCTATGAGAATGGAGGATGGAGATTTTGTATCTCGACTAAAAGAAATAATCCAGTCTATATATTCAAAACCTCAAGCTATAGCGGAAATGAAGCATTTGAAAAAATATCCCCTTCATTTATCGATTTTATAAATGAATTACGATTACCTGATAATAAAAACTAAAGCAAACGGTTAATCCAAACTATAATGAGAAACTATATAAATGTATGTAGTGCAATTGCATTAATCATATTTTTAAATTCTTGTAATACCAAAAAATCGGACTCGAATGAGCAAGATTCACAATTGATCGAAACTTCTTATTTAGGTCAAAAGCCTCCCGGATTAACGCCTGAAGTATTTGCTCCAGGGATGGTATCAACCGATAATTGGGAAATTGATGGTGTATTCACACCTGATTTTAAAGAGTTTTATTTTATCAGAGAAGTTGGTGAAACAGAAGAAGAAAAGGCTATGAAATTTATGGTTTACCAATTCAGGGACAACGAATGGCAGGACTCCATAATATCTGCCAGAGTTGGACAACCAACCATCTCGCCAGATGGCAAAACAATGCACCTAGGCAGAAAGTATAAAGAGCGAATGGCAAATGGAGAATGGTCAGAATTAAAGAACCTTAATCCTCTTTTAGATAGTATTCCCATCATGCAGCTTTCTTCATCTATGAACGGCACATATGTATTCGATGCAATGGGTGATGGTGTACTTCGGTATTCCAGAATAATCGATGGAAACAGAGAAGAACCTGTTCAGTTTGGAGAGCAAATTAATTCTGGTGTAGCCAATGCTCATCCCTTCATAGCTCCTGATGAATCGTATATGCTTTGGGATGGTAGAAAAGACGGCGGCTATGGCAATGCAGATATCTATGTGAGTTTTCGGCAGAAAGACGGTTCCTGGGGAAAGGCAATAAACTTAGGTGATCAAGTAAACTCACCTGCCTCAGAAAATGGTGCACGGGTAACTCCCGACGGTAAATACCTTTTTTTTAACAGAAACGTTGGAAAAGTAAACCCTACAGACAAATACGATGATGTAAATATGTTTTGGGTGGATGCAAGGGTTATTCAAAATCTTAAACCAGTTGAATAATATATTAGTGACTTAAATGATCATCTCGAAAGAACAGCTAAAAATTTTTCAAAGAGCTTTTTAAAAAGCGAATTATGGAAAGATCTCTCTTCCTAATAAAATAGACTTTGATAAAATAACCGAAATTAAATTCTGGACTGACGGAATGAGAGGTGTTTATTCTTCAAGGTTCATCTTTAGGTTAAATGATTCCAATGAACCTTTTTTAGAGTTTCTATCTTCAAGTGATTACCAATCCTGGCATAAACTAATTAAATCAAATGGAGAAATTATAGATCTGGAAAACTATAAAGGGCAATTTGGAAGAACAGTTTACGCCGACGTTGAAAAAACTGCAAAGGAGAATGCCAAAATGGACCAGTTCAATCAAAAACTACATCAAGAATTAGTTGACAAGGGTCTTGAACAAAACTTAGATGATCCTGATTTTGAAAAAAATAATGTTGATAAAAGAGTTAATTATTTTTGACATGCTGTAGCGCCAAATGTCAATGTTATAAGTTAACTGTAACAGCAATAAAGAGACAAATTGACAGATTAATCAATAGTAACCCATAACCACTAAGAGCACAACATCAACAGGACTACTTCGTAACTTTGGCTTTAAAGAAAGTATAGCAAAAGGTTCCTCCCTCTGCCGTTTTAAGCAAGTCATTTATACCTTCTTCCATTTCCATTTTAGTGATGGCTTTTGCATGAACAGCATCCTCTTTGACTCCTCGGATCATTGCAGTAAATGTATTTTTTATAAATCCTTCCACCATTTCATGTTTAGACGAATCTACATATACCTGTCTGGGGTCTACATGAATATCGGTAAAACCTACCTGATTAAGCAAAGGATACAATTCCCTTCCAATATTGGCATTACCTCCATTTTTGGATTGCAGATCTACCTGGGCCTGGATAGCTTTTCTAGCTGCTTTACTATCAGGATAAAAATAAGTAGAACCATGATCTCCCTCTATCACAGTAAGCGTACCACCTTGCTTTAAGACCCTTTTAATTTCCAAAAGTGCGGAATTGGGATTAGTCAGATGTTCCAGTACGAAACAAACGAAAACATGATCGAATGAATCACTATCAAATGGCAGATCATATATATCAGCCTGCTGAAAAGTGACATTTTCAACGCCAAGAGCATTAACAGTTTCCTGAGCCTTTTTCAGTGAGCTTTCCGAAAGATCAATCGAGGTAAACTTGCTCTCTGAATTTTTGGTGCTAATAATGCCGGTTTGAGCACCAATCCCACAACCAACTTCAAGTATTGTTGATCCTTTATCCCAGATAGAATCGTAATGAAGTAAATCTGACATGGTCCTTGCCTGATCTTTGAGTCGCCTGCTTTCGAATTCAGAATAACCGTGAATATAGTTTTTTAATCGATTTTGACTTATTTGCTGTACTTTCTTTTCAAGATTCTCTAATTGATCCAAAATAGTCGAACTGGAATCCCGGAGTTCTTTGCCCTCAGGAGTAAAAGACAGTTGATTATTGTTTCTGTAAAAAATTTCAACCCCTATTTTAGATTCAAGCTCCTTGAGTTGATGACTAAGTGCAGACTGAGTGAGGCATAACTTATCAGCTGCTTTATTCAAGGATCCAACTTTAGCCACCGTATCAATCAATCGCAAATGTTTTACTTCTATCATAACTTGATCTTATATTCAAAAATAGCCAGATACCTTTTAAGCGCTATGAATTTAGCTATGAAATAAACTACTAACCCTTATGAGTTTATTTGATACCTTCGATGATGTCTCAATGAAAAATTCTGTAAATAATCTTTTTCAGCGGTTTAACGTGAAAATTGAGCTTAATTCTCCTGACTTTTCAATTCCATATCCTTGTAGTAATGTTAGGAAGAGGCTGTCTCAAAAGTTTGCGATTCGTCATAGAACGAAGTGCGGCTATCTCTATTTCGTTTAAATGTATATTTTACGAAAGAGATTGTCCGGGGTGGAGCCCTTCGTTTCCTCGCAATTCACGGCTTTTGAGACAGCCTCAAGAAAACATTATTACAGGACTGAATAAATGAGTACGCTTTGTAAAAGCACGTCAGATTATTGGAATGATCATCATTGCCAGAGCTTTTAGACGCTACTTTTTCTTCTGTTTAAACTTACTCTCGTAGCTGTATTTCTCTTTTCGGAATAGATTGGCAGACCATTTATAGATTTTTCCCAGGTAATCAGCCGGGTCACTGTCAGCTATCTGATTTTTTTGATTGGCAAAGTGTGGATACACATAATTATCCATAAACTCCTCTACTTTAACTTGTTTACCAGAGTTGATAATCAGTTTTACCATGTCATCGATATCATCGATGATGTCTATCTGATCTTTTGGATTGGTAAATTCTGCTTCCGGCGTCCAAACGCTATGAAAAGTATAGGCAAAATAAAATTGTTCGTGCCCAAGTTTACAAATTGGTCCTTTTGCTAAATCAGTAGCGTCCCACAGCCAAACCTGACTATTGTAATTGCCAGGGGTTTCCAATGGTACTTTGACGGTACAAAGGATATAACCATCAACATCCTCGGCCAGCTGTTCATTTCGAACTTTATTTGGTATAAATTGAATGGAACGCATGTGATGATCCTCCTCAAATAAGTAGAAATCCTTGATATCCATTTCTTCTTCACTATGGTCAACTCTGGCCAAACCGATGGGAACACCTTGCTTGGTTAACCGTTCTACCTCTTCCACTGAAACCACTCTATTGGGATAATCTTTGTATAATTCATAGACGAATTCAGTTAGGAAATTACGATCTAATCCAAATATTTGCCAGTAGATATTTTTGATTTCGCGGACTCTTGGAATTAACTCTTCATAGCCTCGAAAGGTATAAAGTCCGACTCCCCAGGTGTGAGGTCCGATTTTTTCTGGCTCATCGATATTACCTTTTTTAAACAATACATTGGATTTGTCTTCCAGCAATTCACCTGTATTTGCATCAAAAACGATCCTGCCCATTCTTCCGATATCCATGTGCCCGGTCGATAGATAACTCAGATGGTCAGGGTCTACAGGCTCTCCGTCAACAAGTCGTTTGTCAAAATAACGGATCCACTCAGCAGG
>JBCBHL010000143.1:0-16786 GCA_038525605.1 Bacteroidota bacterium | reverse complement strand
AACAGTCTGTCCTTTTTAACAAAGAATATGCTGATCGACTCAAACATTTTGCAAAGGAGCTTCATCTTTTTGTAAGAGTCGAAATACCTTTTTGAAAAATCTGATTTCAATCTTTAGGTGACGATGAGCTAAATCAGTTTTATTAATGATTACAACGAGGCATTGACAATAATTTCCGGTAGAGAACGTGTGACCCATCCATTGTTATCCCTGTCCATTAGTCCAAAGTTTCCTCCATCGTCCCATACGATAGAAACCAACCCGCGTTTGGCGCATTCGTTGGCATAAAATTCATAATATTGCTCTCTGATTCGCAAGTCATTGGCATTAACTGCTCCCCATTCACCCAGGATTACTGCCCTGTTGGCATTTTCTAACCAGAACACTTTTACTCTCTCCAGTTCTGCACTCAGTTGTGCACGGTCATCATCTGTACCCCATCGATTGTTTCCTTCTCCGGCAAAGGCCCAGGGAAAATAAGTATGTAAGGAAATAATGATGTTGGGATCGTCGTTAGGGATGACAAGATCGCTCATAGCAGCCTCTACAGTGCTTGCACCGTATGTCGAGATCATCAAATGCCTTTTGCTGTTATTACCACCGGTAGCACGAATTGCATCCACACAAGTTTTATGATAGGTATTGAGTAATAGCCTTTCTGACGAAGTTCCACCATTCCATTCATTAGGTGACCCTTTTGTTCTAGGCTCATTGAGTGTTTCAAACAGCAATGAATCACCATAATCTTTAAACTCTGTGGCTATTTGTGTCCAGAGGCTCTGCAGGCGATCTCGAACCTGATCTGCATCATCGTCATTCAGTTTGATCCAGTCCTCTTCATGATGCGTATTGACAATAGCAAACATCTTATTTTTTAAGGTATAGTTTACTACCTCCTTTACCCGCTGCATATATTCAGGTTCTACCTCGAAATCCGTTTCATCCTGATGAGTATACCAGGTTACAGGAATTCGAACCGTTCCAAAACCCATTTCCTTTACCAGGTCAATCATATCTTTGGTCGGTAACGGATTGCCCCATGCTGTTTTATCTTCATCAGTGACATCAAAACTATTGCCCAGGTTCCAGCCTGTACCCATTTCTGTGATCAGCTCACGAGACGTAATATCCCGAATCGTTCCGGACAGGTTTTCTTCTGGCTGTTCATCATCGGGAGTTTCATTTGAATCAATTTCCCGAATAGTGGGATCTGAATTGTTGCAAGACACGAGCGTAACCAGCAAACAAATCATCATAACTCGCAAATTATTAAAAAGCATATCCTGCACTTTTCTTTTTTTCATATCATAATCTTTAAATACCAATCGTTATAATTGGCTGATTTCAATCAATTATTCTGTACAAATAAACAGGTTTTGGTCAGTTTGAAAAGTTGAATTAATTGAATGCCTTTGGTAACAGGTCTAATCTATCAGAAGCTTAGCATCATTTGATCTGTAAATAGACAGGCGGCACCTGCGCTTTGCAGGAAGCCACCTGGCTCTATGAAGAAATTTTTATGACTGAAATTCAATCAAAAGCTTTTTAAGACATTCATTTATTGGTAGCATTCAATGAAGTATTGTAAAATACCTGTCACTAAAAGCTATCTTTTTTCAATCAGTTGATCAATCATTTGCTTCCAGCGTGATTGTCCACCAGCAGAAAGGTCCGCAGTAATCAACTGCAATTTCCAGACGCTCTTTGCCATCCACTTCTGTGAAGCTTACCACCTGATAAGTTACACTGTTAGCCAGCTCCGTCGTTCCGGTATTGTATTCCCCGGCATTTGTTGCTTTCGCAAAGCCAATGAATGCTCCCGTACCATTGACGGTTATTTTAGCTGGTTCTGTATCAGTCGCTTCTTCAATAGTGAAACTGTAATTATCATTATCTGCTAAACCATTGAACGGAGCGGGAAAACTAGACGGATCAACACAAGAAGCATCATTGCCAGGAATGTAATCGTCGTATAAGGTAGAACCCTGCGAGTTGTAAGCATATCGTCCGTCAAGGAAAAATGTAAATTCATCGTCCTGCTGACAAGATCTACCTCCGGTAACATCTTCCAGCGAAGGTCCTCCCCACCAGTCTCCGCTTCCGGGGTTTGGTCCAACTTTTACAGAGCCGGCAACTTCTGCCAGTGTCCATGTCTTACCTGCTGCCGCGGCAAGTGTTGCTAAGAAGCTAACGGACGTCACCTCAACTGTCTTGGTAATACTTTCGGATTGATCGCCCACGCTGGCAGTGAGAGTTACCTCATAATTGCCTTGAGCCAGATAAATATGAAGCGGACTTTCTTCATCTGAGGTTGAGCCATCACCAAAATCCCAATCATAATTGATAGCATTGGTAGAAAGATTGGTGAATTGTACATTTCCTCCGTCTATGGCAAATTCAAAATCTGCAACAAGTGGCCCAATAGCAATCACCTGGGTGAAGTTATCAGTTTCATTGTTCAGCGTATTGGTGGTGGTAAGAGAAACCGTGTAAACCCCATCCGACTGATAGGTATGTGTAGGGTTCCGCTCTTCTGAAGTATTGCCATCCCCAAAGTCCCACTGAAAATTATGTCCGTGACGGGTATCATTACTGAAAGTAACCTGCCGTTCAGAAATGCTAAAGCCATAAGCAGCCACCGGAGAAACTATGATGCTGACTTCCTGGGTGATACTATTGATAATCTCTCCACCTCTGTTAGCTACCTGCAGACTGACATTAAACAAGGCACTACTGTCATATGTGTGTGACACTTCATTGGTTATGGCAGTGGTGCTGTCGCCCAAGTCCCAGATGTAACTAAATGCGTTGGTGGAAGTGCTGGTAAAAGTTACCATATCAGGATTGGCCGGATCCACGTTTACTTCAAAGGACGCAACGGGCTCGCCATTGACCAATTCTACAATCTGCTCTTCATCTGTACACGCAGTGGTCAGGACTGCCGCCAGTATGAAAACATTTAATAGATTCATCTTTTTTAAGATCATCTGCAATGGTTTGACAATGCTTCTATTCATTGTTATTAATCGTTAGTGAATTGAAAAATTTGTAAACCAGACATAATAATTATGCGGTCGAATGCAAATAATATGATAAATTCAATTTCTATTACATTAATTGCAATATGTAAAGATTGATCAGAAACTCTTATTTATGGTCTGACAGATGTATCATTATAGGGTGGTAATTGTATCAAAGTGCGTGCAGATTACAAAAATTGCCATCAAGTATGTTTATTTTACTACCACAAGCAATTATTTTTAATACCGGACTATGCACAAGTTACTTTTTGTTTTACTCTTCTTACAACTACAGGTGATTGCCCTGGCTCAATCCGGGAAAGAATTTGATTTTACCAAGGTAGATGAGGAGTTAACTGAAAATACTGTCACGAGTATCTTACAGGATAGCAGGGGTTTTCTTTGGATAGGTACTGGCTATGGACTCAATCGGTACGATGGACACCACATGGTCAATTATGAGTTTTCGCAGGACGATCCGGGCAGTATCGGTTATGGCGGTATCACCTCTATCTATGAAGACAGTAAAGGCGTACTCTGGATTGGCACAACGGAAGATGGCCTAAACAGGTATCACTACGAAACAGATTCATTTTCAAAATATTCCCATGATTACAGGGATCACAGTACAATCAGTAACAATTATGTCACGACTATTCTGGAAGATTATACGGGTAGCCTCTGGATTGGTACAGCAGGAGGCGGACTCAACATGATGGATCCTGACAGGGTTGTTATTACCCGCTATTTTAAAAATACTGATGATCCGTTTGGGCTGTCCGGAAATGTGGTTACCGGTATTGAAGAAGATGAAAACGGTAATATATGGGTAGGTACCGAAGACAACGGGATGAGCCTTTTTATCCGAAATGATAACAGGTTCATTCATTACAAACATGATCCGAAGGATGAGTTGTCTCTCAACTCTAACACAGTTTATACAATGCATAAAAGTCGGGATGGCAGTATCTGGATCGGAACTGAAAATGGATTGAACAAGCTGGTTTATAAGAAAGCGGGCCGATACATTTTTGAGAACATACCTTATGATAACATCCTCGATGACAAAGTATATAATGTGGTACTCAGCGTGATGGTAGATGACAAAAACCGCCTCTGGATTGGGACGGAAAACGGCGGACTGATCGTTAAAGACTTAAAAACCAACCAGGAAAGGAAATATACAAAAGACCCTGCCGGAAAAATGCTCTCAGGAAATTCGATTTGGTCTATTTACGAAGATAACCAGGGCTTTGTATGGTTGGGTCTATTCAACAGTGGGCTGATGAAAGTGAATCCAAATGGCAAGAGATTCCGGCATCTGAAAAGCAATCAATTGTTGCCCAATACCATTAGTAATGACATGGTGACATCCTTTGCTCAGATTGATGAGGATAATTTCTGGGTTGGTACCGATGGCGGTGGGCTTTATCAATGGAACCGTACCAATGATGCATTTTACAAATTCACTGATTTTAAAGACGATGGCGTTCGAAAGGAGATATTATCGATGCTGATGGATTCCCGGGGTGACCTTTGGGTGGGATTCTGGAAAGGTGGTATCCGCGTACTCAAAAAAGGAAGTAAACATTTCGAAAAAATAAACTATCCTGATGAGTCTGAATTTGAAGACGGTGGTATTTTTTATATGACAGAAGACCATCAGGGAAACATGTGGATTTCTGTCCACAAACAAGGATTGTATAAGTACAATCCATCTGATCAAATACTGGAAAAATTCCTGTTCGATCCACTACAAAACGACGGACTAAGCACCAGTGAACTTAATGTGATTTTTGAAGACAGTAAGCACAACATTTGGATTGGTACTTCAACAGTAGGAGTTAATATCATGGAAAAAAATCAGTTTGGTCATAAACTGGTTAAATATGGCAGAACGTCTGAACCAGGTGCTATTAGCGGTAGTAAAGTCAATTGCATCTTTGAGGACTCTGACAACAATGTCTGGGTAGGCACAGAAAGCAAGCTGAACCTCTTTGACAGGGTAACCAAATCATTCAAATCATTTGGAGTTGCTGAAGGAATGCCGAATGAGTCTGTCAGGGGAATATTGGAAGATGACCAAAAAAACCTCTGGATCAGTACCCGAAAAGGCATTACCAAACTGGATAAAAGCAATTTCAAATTTAGTAATTATACGACTTTTGATGGTTTACAGTCCAACGAGTTTATCAGAAATGCGTGCCTGAATACATCCGACGGGCAAATGCTCTTTGGTGGTATCAATGGTTTCAATGCATTTAATCCTGAAGAAATTGAATGCAACAATTATCAGCCAATGGTCTACTTCACAGATTTCAAACTGTCCAATATACCGTTGAACCCTCAACCTGATTCTCCTTTAATGGAAGACATCTCGCTGGCTAAAGAAATTAACCTGGAACACAATCAAAATGATTTTAGCATAGAATTTTCAATTATTAGTTTTTCACAGTCACGCCGCAATGTCTTTGCTTACCAGCTGGAAAATTATGATGAAGATTGGCGAATGGTTGGTAATCAGCGAAGTGCGAATTACACACATATACCACCGGGAGACTATATTTTTAAGGTGAAGGCCACCAATAATGACGGTGTCTGGAGTGATAATATCGCCTCGGTTAATATTCATATTGAACGTGCCTGGTATCATTCTTACTTAGCTTATGCTATATACATATTAGTAATAGGCGCACTCGTCTGGTTGGGAATTTATCTGTTACTCAACAGAGAACGACTAAAGGTTCAATATGACCTGGAACACATGGAGCTTTCCAAAATGCAGGAACTCGATGAGATGAAATCAAGGTTTTTCGCCAACATTTCTCATGAATTCAGGTCACCGCTTACGCTGATCCTCGGACCCTTGAGAGGATTGATGAATTCCACTGAAGATAAAGCTCAAAAAGAGCAATATGGGTTGATGTTCAGGAATGCGCAAAGTTTGCTCAGCCTGATCAATCAGTTACTTGATCTGTCGAAGCTCGAAAGAGGAAAAATGAAGCTGGAAGCCTCAGAGCAAGATATTGTTGAGTTTCTTAAACCATTGGTCAAATCATATACAGCACTTGCTAATAAGAAGTACATCCGCTACAAGATAGACCTTCCTTCACAACAATTGCCAGTCTATTTTGATCGGGATAAACTGGAAAAAATCATCAACAATCTCCTTTCCAATGCCTTTAAATACACGCCTGATTTCGGAACGGTAGAGTTGAAACTAACGGATGAAAACAATTCCATATTATTACAGGTTTCTGATAGCGGAATTGGTATTCCTGACGATGAGGCCGAGTATATTTTTAATAGATATTATCGGGTCAACAACAAGCAGACCACCAGAAATGAAGGAACCGGAATCGGACTGTCTCTTGCCAGAGAACTTGCGCAGTTGCACAAGGGATCCATCGTCCTGGTTAAAGGTCAGGAACAAGGCGCAACATTCAATCTTTGGCTACCTAAAGGTCATACACACCTCACTGAAGAGCAGATTATAACACGTCAGAACAATCGACTCAACGAAGAAGAACAAATGTGGGAGGATTTTCCCGCAAGTACTGATGAGCTGGACGAAACCATAGAAAGGATTGAGAATGAAGCGAACAACCTACCGTTGATTCTTGTGGTAGAGGATGACAAAGACACCTCGCGATATGTTCGCAAAACACTGGAAGAAGATTACAGAGTGATTGAAGCGCATGACGGTGAAGAGGGTATTAAATCTGCCCTCAATCAAATTCCGGATCTGATCATTTCTGATGTCATGATGCCGGGAGTTGATGGTTTTGAACTATGCGGCACTTTGAAAAATGATCTAAAAACAAGCCACATCCCAATAATTCTCCTGACCGCCAAAGCCTCTGACAAAAGTGCTATTGAGGGATTTGAGCTAGGTGCTGACTATTACATCAACAAACCTTTTGATCCCAAAGTGTTATTGCTTCGAGTTAAAAACATCCTCAATACCCGCGATAAAATAGTGAAGCAATTAGGCAGCAAGTCACTGCATATGGAGCCAAAAGATATCCAGATGGCCAAAAAGGATCAGGATTTTCTCAATCGTGCAGTCGAGATTGTAGAAGCTCATATGTCAGATTCAGGTTTCAACGTGGAAGACCTTGGACGGGAGTTGGGCCTGAGCAGAATGCAACTCTACAGAAAACTCAAAGCCCTGATTGGTAAATCAGCGAATGAATTCATCCGCTTCATCAAACTCAAGCGGGCAGCTCAACTTTTGAATCACGGATCTATGACCATTTCGGAAATTACTTATAAAGTAGGCTTCAATGACCTAAAGTATTTCCGTGATTGCTTCAAAAAACAATATGGTGTCAATCCTTCAGATTATTTGAATAAAAATACAAATATTTCAAAAGAATAGTCGATTTAAACGCCCTTTTTGAGGGTTTTGCAATAATTGCCTTCCCTGTTTGTGAGATATACCCCATCTGAACAAGCTTGAAAATCCCGAATTTTATACTGTTGTTTCGATGACTTATAGCCATCAGCGACAACACGGAATTTCTAACCTACATTTTTTAACTAAATGAAGAAATATTTACAATTTAAAAGTTTGATGTTACGGCTTGTAGTGATGTTGTTTTTCCTAACATCAGGATTGGGAAATCTCCACGCCCAGCAGCGGACTGTCTCAGGCAAAGTAGTGCTTGAAGATGGGAGCACGGTACCGGGGGTGAATATCCTGATCAAGGGTACCAATACAGGAACAGTAACAGATTTGGATGGAACCTATTCCATCAATGTGAAAGAGAATGATGTTTTGATATTTTCTTTTATCGGTCTGATCACGCAGGAAGTTGCAGTTGGTAGCAGATCGAAGATCGACATTGCCATGCAGGAAGATGTACAAAACCTTCAGGAAGTGGTAGTTGTTGGCTATGGAGAACAGAAAAAAGCAACGCTGACGACAGCTGTTTCCACTATTACAGGCGATGACCTGAATGAATACCCGGTCGCTGATGTCGGACAAGCGCTCCAGGGAAGAGCAGCAGGGGTCAATATTACCAACAATGGTTCTCCAGGTGGTCGAACGCTTATCAGAATTCGTGGACTCAGTACATTTGGAGATGGTGATCCCCTCGTAGTAGTCGATGGCGTATTTCTGGAAGATTCGGAGGACTTAAGAAATATCAATCCGTCCAGTATTGAAAAAATAGACGTCCTCAAAGATGCAGCAGCTACTGCTGTTTACGGTTCCAGAGGTGCAAACGGAGTAATCATTGTCAGCACCAGTCGGGGAACTCCTGGTAAAACCTCAGTCAAACTAAAGACATACGGCGGAATTCAATATTCTAATCAAAGATATGATGTATTAAATACAGATCAATACATCCAGTTCCTTCGTGAGATCGCGGTTCAGGATAACGATGGAGCAGTTGCTTCAGTCATCGCAGATCCTAACTTTGATGGTGACGGAATCAATACCAACTGGCAGGATGAGCTTTTCAGAACGGGTCACACCAGGGGCGCAGATGTAAATGTTTCCGGCGGTAGTAACAAAGGGCGATATAGTTTTGGCGTATCGGCTTTTGATCAGGAAGGTATTTACATTGATACCAGATTCGAAAGATATAACTTCAATATCAACAGTGAAGGTAATGTTAAAAACCGTGTAAAAATCGGTCAAAATCTTTCACTTGGACATTCACAGCGGGTATCACCAGTAGTTTGGGGTGGTAGAGAACCACTATATAATGCCATTGCATTACCTCCCTACATTCCGGTAAGGACAGCGGATGGACAATTTGGTAGCTCTCTGGACAGTCGCGATGGAAATGATGCTGTTAATATAGTGCGGGTCACTGAAACACAGGATAATCTCAACTCATTCAATTCAATATATGGAAATGTCTACGCTGATTTTCAAATCATTGACGGTCTATCATTCAGAACGCAATATGGACTATATGCTTTCTTCAGCAATCAGAATGACATTTCAAGGGCCTTTCAGACAACCGGACGTGCATCTCAAAGCGAAACATTTATTAATAAAGGCAGAAGCCAGTTTCTTTCTCAGCAGATCACCAATACACTTACCTATGGTCAAAGCTTCGCGAAGCATAACCTGAACGTAACGCTTGTGCAGGAAAGTCAGGATAAAAACTTCTCTAATGTGAGTACATTCCTGAGCACAGACCTGACTTCCGAGCTGGAAGAAATAGTCAATGGTACTTCGGAAAGCTTTTCGATACCGGAAAAACTATTCTCCTATCTGGGAAGAATCAATTATGACTTTGATGAGCGATACCTGTTACAACTCTCTTTGAGAAGAGATAAATCATCAAAGTTTCCGGAAGCCAACCAGGTGGGATGGTTCCCCGCAGCATCCGTTGGCTGGATTGTTTCTAAAGAGGGTTTTGGTTTTCTCAATGCCTGGAATGTCAGTAATCTGAAAGTAAAAGCAAGTTATGGAGTTACTGGTAATAACCAGATTGGATTCAATGCCTTTACTTCGGCGATTGCCAGAGACTTCTTCTACCCTGTAGATGGTCAGGTGAGAGACGGAGCATTCATTGACGGTGGAAACAACCCTAATCTCCGATGGGAAGAAGCTACCAAACAGAATTATGGCGTTGAAGTTGGTCTTTGGAATAACTCGATCACTGCTTCTGTGGATTATTTCATCAACAGTAGTGAAGGACTGTTACTAAACGACAGAGTATCTTCTTCATCCGGTATTCTCTCTGGTACCATTGCCAGAAATGTTGGAGACGTAGAAGTAAAAGGTGTGGAAATTACCCTTGGATACAATAAGCAAAAAGGAGATTTCCAATGGAATGTATGGGGTAATATTTCAACCGCCGAGGCTACAGTCAGAAAGCTGAGTAACAGTACAAGTATTGATCAGATATTATTGGGTAACCTCAATCCGCCATTCTCTGAAACATTGACGAGACTTGCGCCGGGATTACCACTCTATCATTTCTTCGGATATGTAATGGAAGGCGTTTATTCAACAGACGAGGAAGTTGTAGAACACTTAGGAGAAGCGTCTCTGGCCACCAATCCTGGCGCGGATGCAGGAATTCAATTCCAGGCCGGAGATGTGCGGTTCAGAGACATCAATGGTGATGGCGTAATCACTGCCGAGGATAGAACGGTTATAGGAGATCCCAATCCGGACTTTACCTACTCGATCAATTTCTCGGCCAACTATAAAGGTTTGGATGTTTCCATGCTGATCACTGGTGTGCAGGGTGTAGATATCCTCAATGCCAATACCTGGTATTTACAATCTCAGGACTTCATCGCCAACTTCAGCACCGATGTTTTGAGGAGATGGCAAAGACCTGGAGACGTTACTGATATCCCCCGATTCAGATTTGTTGGAAATAACTCGAATAACTTTATCTCTACCAGGTACATAGAAGACGGCTCATATGCACGTCTCAAAAACCTGACAATCGGCTATTCACTGAACGAGGAGCTATTGCAAAGACTATTCAAAGATACAGTAGGTAGAGTACGTTTCTATGTGCAGTCGCAGAACCTGATCACCATTACTAATTACTCAGGCTTTGATCCTGAAATTGAACCACTATACGGTGGCGATGGTATCATTCAGGGTATTGGAATCGATAGAGGAAGACAACCTCAGCCTGTCACATTTATAGGAGGGTTGCAAGTAGAATTTTAAACGGAGTATCATGAAATACAGAATTTATCATATTATTTTATTCACAATTCTATCATTGACATGGGTTTCCTGTACGGAAGATGTCACACTGGAAAATCCTAATCAACTTACTCAGGATACATTCTTTGAATCCTTGCAGCAGATTGAGGCTGCTGCCAACGGATCTTACGCTCAGTTGCAGAGTAGCGGTTTGTATCAGCGGTTTGGTTACATCATTCCTGATTCATTTTCAGATGAAATGCAGTCTGGTGGTGATGCCAATTTTATTACCTCATGGTCTTTTCAGCTTACCCCTACTACCCCGCAGGTTGATCAGTATTGGACAACCTGTTATAGAGGAATAGCTGCCTGTAACTTTCTTCTTGGAGGTGAAGCGAAAATGCGTGAGCGCCTGGCCTCAGGTGGGGTTGATTTTACCGAAGCAGACATCAATGATGCGATCGGCCAGGGAAGATTCTTACGAGCTCTTTACTATTTTCACCTGGTGAGAAGGTTTGGAGGAGTTCCCTTGATCGTTGACAATGACAATGCATTGGATATCCCTCGTTCAGAGGAAGAACAAGTCTGGGCTCAGATCAAATCTGACTTGCGGGCTGCCTCGCTAAACCTTTTTGAAAAGGGAAGTACTGAAGAAGGAAGAGCTACTAAAGGTGCCGCGTTGGGTCTTTTAGGTAAGGCATATCTGTTTAATCAGCAATTTGATTCCGCTAAGTTTTTCCTGGATCAGATTACTGGCTATAGTCTTCTTCCGTTGGAAGAGTACAACGACAATTTCAACGAATCAGGCGAGTTCAATGATGAATCGATGTTTGAAGTGGTCTATACGGGCGAGCAGGATGGCAGCCAATGGGATCAAAATGGACGAGGGCTTGGTGAAGTGACGTGGCACGCCCAGGAATATACCGGCTGGGCCAACATCATTCCTTCTCAGAAAATGATCGATGAGTTTGAGGACGATGACCCTAGACTACAGTCTTCGGTACTGGAAAATGGAGATTCGCACGGACCAAACAATTCATTTACCTGGGGTGGCGGTCGAGTTTGGTATAAGTTTTCTCAGCTTTATGAAAATGAGCAGACGCAGGAAAACGGTGATACCAATGCGAGGCTTTTAAGATATGCTGATGTAGTGCTGATGAAGGCTGAAGCTGAGCTAAGATTAGGTAACAGTACAATGGCTATTGATTACCTGAATCTGATCAGAGACCGGGTGAGACTGCCGAGGTACGGAACTGATGAAATGGACAGTCGAGGTTATCCTGTCAATAATCCGGATCAGATATTTGAAGCGCTGATGCATGAGCGAATGATAGAATTATGCGCTGAGCAACAGCGGTACGATGACTTAAAACGATGGAATATGGACGGAAGTGAAATTACTGTCGATGACAATGGCACAAATCGCGGCTATAACGCTGACATTCACAGGCTAATGCCCATACCACAGACGGAAATAGATGCCAATGCCAGCATGACACCTGCGGATCAAAACCCTGGTTATTAAGTTGACATTACAGCATATAAAGGAGATTACGAGGCTGTCTCAAAAGCCGTGAATTGCGAGGAAACGAAGCAATCTCAATATATTTATGCATTTAAGCGAGATTGAGATAGCCACACTTCGTTCGCTATGACGGATTTTATACTTTTGAGACAACCTCGTATTTTTATGTATTAGATTTTAATGCCTATCAATGAGATTATTCATTCGTCTTTTTACTCTCACAATCGCTACCATTGGTCTGTTTTCCTGTGCTGAAAATCAACAGCAGTCGGAAATAGTCAGCAATGATCCGCCTCCGATATTTAAAAAGCTTCATGCACCGGAGATCGGTATTAACTTTTCCAACAACCTCACTGAAACTGACACACTCAACTACTTTACCTATCCTTACATATATATGGGTGGTGGTGTGGCTGTAGGTGATATCAACAATGATGGCTTACAGGACCTCTTTTTCACTGGAAATATGGTGGACAATAAACTCTACCTCAACAAGGGTAATCTTCAATTTGAAGACATCACCACTACTGCTGGTCTTTCTGGCGATCAGCGGTGGTTTACCGGAGTGACAATGGCTGATGTAAATTCCGATGGGTTTATGGATATTTATTGCCTGGTAGCAGGTCAGTCCTCCCCTACCGGAAATCTGCTGTACATCAATAACGGAGATAATACTTTTACCGAGCTTTCGAAAACATATGGCTTACATGATCTGGGCAACAGTGTGGATGCTTCCTTCTTCGACTATGATCTTGACGGAGACCTGGATGTCTATGTGGCCAACTATCCTGTAACGCCATTTCTGTACAATAGCTTTGACTACAAAGCACGTATGGATCGGGTTACGGCTCTGGAAACCGACAATTTATACCGCAATGATGGTGTGAAATTCACCAAAGTGACGGAAGAGGCAGGAGTAAAATTATACAGTCTTACACTTAGTGTCACGGTCAGCGATCTCAACAATGATGGTTGGCCTGATTTTTACAGTTCCAATGATTTTGGATCACCGGATTGTCTGTACATCAATAACAAAGACGGAACTTTTAGCAACCAGATCAAAGAGTCTACCAACCATACGGCATTTTATGGAATGGGTGTCGACATTGCTGATTTTAACAATGATGGCTACATGGATATTCTGCAAATGGACATGGATGCTGCTTCTAACCGAAGGTCAAAATCAAACATGGCCAGCATGAATCCACTGATTGTGGAAAACATGCAGAAAGTAGGATTTCATCACCAGGTAATGCAGAATGTACTGCAGCTGAATACGGGAATTCTTCAAAATGGTGAAACACCAAAATTTAGCGATGTATCAAAAGTTTCAGGTATCTCCTCTACCGATTGGAGTTGGGCTCCCCTGTTTGCTGATCTTGATAATGACGGCAAAAAGGACATCTTCATCTCTAATGGTACGAGAAGGGAAATCAACAATAAAGATTACTTTGCCAATCTAAGAGGTGAGAAAAAGCATAAAGACAGCCTGCTGATTAAATCACTCAGAATCCCTTCAGAAAAAATTGATAACTACGTATATCGTAACCTGGGAGATCTGAATTTTGAAGTTGCTAACGATTATTGGGGTATTTCCCAGGAGGGCTTTTCAAATGGAGCAGTATATGCTGATCTGGATAATGACGGAGATTTGGAAATAGTTACAAACAACATCGATGAGTATCCGTCAATATTCGAAAATCTAAGTTCCGGCAAAAAGAACTATCTGACCATTAGATTTGAAGGTGCTAAAGGCAATCAGTCAGGCCTTGGAAGCAAAGTAGAAATACTTGCTGACGGCATGCTGCAAAAGCAAGAGCTGACACTCAGTCGGGGGTTTCAATCTTCAGTGGCACCAGAATTACATTTTGGACTGGATAAGGCAGATACGATTTCAAGACTGGCAGTGCGATGGCCCGATGGGAAACAACAGATCATTGAAAACATTGCCGCTAATCAGCGCCTGGTGTTAAATTATCAGCATGCGACAGAGCAAATGTCTTTGGAAATGTCCACAAGTATTAGCCCCAAACTATTTGAAAGCTTTCCGGTCGATACGCTGGCATTGTACAAGCACAAAGAGAATAGATATGACGATTTTAAGGCAGAGGTTCTATTGCCTCATAAAACTTCTCAGTTCGGTCCCGGTATAGCGGTGGGCGACCTGAATGGAGATGGCATGGAAGATTTTTATGTAGGAGCAGCACATAAGTATCCGGGAGGACTTTTTTATCAAAATACATCCGGCAGTTTCACGCAGCAGAAGTTTAAATGGCTCTTACAGGATCGCTTCCATGAAGATGAAGGTGTAATTTTCTTTGATCCGGACCAGGATGGAGATCTCGATATTTATATTGTCAGCGGAGGTAATGAGTTTAGAAGTAAGCCACACCTGCTGCAGGACAGACTCTATGTAAATGATGGCGCTGGGACATTTACCAAAAGCCGAGGTGCTCTACCTAATTTTATTAGCAGTGGTAGCCGTGCTTATGCCATAGATTTTGATCAAGACGGAGACCAGGACCTGTTCGTAGGTGGAAGACTGGTTCCTGCCAGTTACCCCTATCCTGCCGATAGTTACCTACTGAGGAATGATAGTAAAGATGGGCAGATCAGGTTTACGAATGTTACCAGAGATGTCGCGCCAGATCTTTTTAACCTGGGATTGGTAACGGCCGCACAATTCATCGATGTTGATCAGGATGGCTGGGAAGATCTGCTAGTCACTGGAGAATGGATGAATGTTAAAGTATTCAGAAATAATCAGGGTCAATTTGAGGATTACAGCGAAGAGGCCGGACTCACCGATAGCCGTGGCTGGTGGTTTAGCCTGGTAGCTGCCGATTTTGATCAGGATGGAGATCAGGATTTACTGGCAGGTAATCTGGGGCTGAACTATAAGTATCAGGCAAATCAGCATGAGACTTTTGATATCTATTTCAATGATTTTGACAAAAATAATAAAGGAGATATTGTGCTGAGCTATTTCAACGAGGGCAAAAAATATCCTGTTCGGGGAAGAGAGTGTTCTTCTCAGCAGATCCCTAACATCAAGAAAAAGTTTGGTTCTTACAATGAGTTTGCTCAGGCCACATTAGAAGAGGTTTATGGCAACTCTCAACTGGAAGACGGGTTGCACTATCAGGTAAAGTCATTTGCCAGTGCCTACTTCGAAAATAATGATGGGAAATTTATTCGACAGGATTTACCTAAACCGGCTCAAATAGCGCCTATCAATCAGTTTCTGGTACAGGATTTCAACGGAGATGGTCACCTCGATGCAGTAGCTGCCGGTAACTTATATGCCTCGGAGGTAGAGACTCCCAGAGCAGATGCCGGACACGGGCAACTTTTACTTGGGGACGGCAAAGGGAATTTCCAGGCAGTACCTGCCTTCGAATCAGGTTTATTTATGCCTGGAGATGTCAAGGATATGGCTACTATAAAAGTAGGATCACAGGAATTCATCATCTCGGCAAGAAACAATGATTTCCTTCATTTGATCAGGAGAATACCCAATGAACAATTGACACTAAACCACTGAATTAGATAAAAGATATGAAGCTAGCGATTAATAGACATTATCACGTTAAGTTTTGTATTGATAAATTTTCGATGTTGTAACTGTCAAACTTTGTAATTTTAAGAAATTAAGAATTCATAATTATGAATTAAATTTCAAAAGTTCAACTAATACTTCAATTGAAAATATGCATAATAAACCTGTTATGATAACCTTTAATAAGAATTATTATTTACTTACTGGCGGATGGTAAATACCTGAACATAAACACTATTTTTGAGAAACAAGACGCACGTTTGTAACAATTGATCAATAACTCTTTAGGATTTTAAAATTACCAATCAAATTATACCCCATAGAATTGAACTATATTTCTAAAAATAAGATGATAAAGTACAAGTTTAATATTTTCGTATCAATAATTATAGCAATTACATTGACAGCATGTAATCAGAATTCCGGGCCCACTGAGAAAGTAGCAGATGGTCTCGACACTAAAGTAGATTCTCTGCTAAATCTCATGACAATAGAGGAAAAAGTAGGCCAGATGAATCTTTACAATGGTTTTTGGGACGCAACTGGTCCGGCACCCAAGGGTGGCAATGCAGCCATCAAATATGAGCACCTCAGCAAAGGACTCGTTGGCGCTATGCTCAACGTAAGAGGAGTTGAAAATGTGAGAGCTGTTCAGAAAATTGCAGTTGAGGAGTCTCGTCTTGGAATTCCATTGATCATTGGCTTTGATGTGATTCATGGTTATAAAACACTAAGTCCTATTCCACTAGCCGAATCAGCAAGCTGGGATCTGGAAGCGATCAAACAATCGGCTTCCGTGGCAGCTGCTGAGGCTGCTGCTGCAGGAATCAACTGGACATTCGCGCCTATGGTGGATATATCCCGTGATGCCCGATGGGGTCGAGTAATGGAGGGTGCTGGAGAAGATCCTTACCTGGGCAGTTTGATTGCAAAGGCCAGAGTTGAGGGCTTTCAGGGAAATGATCTTTCTGATCCCGGCACAATTGCAGCAACTGCTAAACACTTTGCAGCCTATGGTTTTTCAGAATCAGGAAGGGAATACAATA
>JBCBHL010000142.1:0-16799 GCA_038525605.1 Bacteroidota bacterium | reverse complement strand
TTTCAAAACTTTTTTTACGCACAACGGTAACCTTTTCAAATTTGTCGGAACTAAAGCCATCAATTTAAATAAAACACTAATTATGAAAAAACTAACCTTTTTAGCAGTCGGGCTCGCTTTTGCCAGCTTGATTTTTTACGCGTGTGAGGATGGCTTACGAGAACAAGAAGTCGACAGTCCTCAATTGATTGAAGAAGATCCGTCAGGTCTTTACAAGAGGGGATGTGTGATCAGGGAAATCTGCTTTCCGGAGGTACGACCCGGTACAAGATTATTACTCAATTCATCTCTCTGTGTGCCCGGAACTCCTTATCAATGCAGCTACTTTACCGGCAAGCAGATTTGTGTACCAATCATAGTCGATTGTTTCTGGCGATGGGATGTGCCGTGGATAGATCCGTGGGACTGGAGAAAATTTGTTGAGATTCCAGATATTCTTGATTTCAGAAAGGAGCTTGATGGCATCATTGATCCAAGAGAAGACTTTGGTATGTTCCGAATCAATGAAAACATTTTGGGTATGCAATATTACAATGATATACCCGGACTCATAGACAAAGAAGTATTTCATGTTCATAGCTCAATCGAGCTGGACGCGAAGACAGCTGAATCTATGGGATTGAAAGGAAACATTATCCCTGCAGGTACATACCCTGTGGCGTACAATGAAAAAAATGGTACTTTCAACGCATTTGTTTCGGTAGATAGCTATCCAATCAATAGAGAAAAGCGTATCGGAGTGGGTAAATTCGAAGGCACTAGTCTGACAGAATTCCTTCTTGATCCTCAATTTGAACAAGTAGAGGTAGGCACAATCACGGAAACTGCCAGCGGTGTTGGCCTAGTAGGCTACACACCAAATCCTGACGATCCTGATCCAAAACCTTGGCCTTGGCCTGGACCATGGCCTGGACCCTGGCCTTGGATCTCTGTGTTCTCTCCAAATGATTTAAGTTTGGGAATCCAGATTTATGAGCCGGATCCAGAGCCCTGGAAGCTTAAAGAGAACCTGATGCTCAATGAAAAAATTGCAGAGATCGTTGGAATTGAAGCTTTTGAGCTGACCAACGAAAACATGGAATCTCATTTTGACAAAGAGCTGGGTGTAACCACGATCTTTTTCCACCGATCAAAGTAAGGTCAACTTCATACTCATAGTGAAGGGTCGGTCATCGCGAGATGGTCGACCTGTTTTATTTCAATAGGATGAAATGAATGATCCACCATTCATATTGAAGCATACAACCGTCATACTATCCAACAAGAAGTAATGAATGATTGGTGGGCTAAGAATGACCCTTCTAATTTTCGATTCAAACTATTTATTCCCTTTTGTCCAGGTCTTCTTTCAACAAGCGAGCCTGTTGATAATACAAATGATCTGAATTAGTCAGAATCTGCGCAATTTGCCTATCCGCTTCATCATTTTGATTTCCCTTGATATAAACCAATAGCAGGTACCATTCAGAAACTTCCCTGAAGAGAGGATTTTTAGCAGCTACCACGGCATTGAGCAACGTTTCGGAATTGTCCAAATTACCATTTGATAAATAAGCCATCGCCTGGTAAAACCTGGCAATAATAACCTGTTCAGTATCTTGTTCAGTTTCCAAAACTTTGTCAAAAAGCTGTACCGTTTTGTTGTAGTCTTTGCTGTTGTAGGCACTCATTGCCATTCTGAAATCAGTATCATCATTGGACCGATTACTAACGACATCATCGTAAGGGATGAAATATGTTTCAAATAAATCCTGCCCATCTGATGAGACATTTGATGAATTGTAAATAATGAAGGCTGACACTAAGATGATAGGAGCTAAAACCGCAGCGATCCTGATCGGAGTAAATAAAAAAATCGTCCGTTGCGGTTTGGCCGAAACCTCTTCATCCCAGGTTTTCATCTTTTCCAGCAAATCTGTCTCTTCCGATACTTGTTTAATACCCTCAGTAATTAACTGGTAGTCCTCAACCTCGGCAGCAAACTCCATTTCCGATTTTAACCGCTCCTGAAAAGACTTCAGTTCCTCAGCACTCAATTCATTTTTGAAATATGCCTCAATTAATTCATTGTGTTCCATTGTCAATCAATTTCGTTCTTTAGCTGCTTTCTAATGTTTTTGAGGCAGAGACTTTTCTTTTTCTTAACTGCACCCACACTTTGATAACCCAGTCGATTAGCAATTGACTCAAGAGAAAAATTTCTAAAATAGTACAACGTCAATATCGATTTACAAGGATCCGTTACGTTCTTCAAGATCTGTCTGACTATCAACTGTTGATGGAATTGGTCTTCCTGATCAGTAATATCATGATTGGCCAATACAAGTTCAGCATCGGCGAGATCCTGAAATATTCTTTCCTTTGCCTGCTCTTTCATCATCAGTTTTTTACCAATTCCAAAAAGATAGGTTTCAATCGAACTCGAAAGAGCGGTCAGCTTTGAGCGTTTGACCTGGTAATAAAAAACCAGAAAACATCGGTGATACAGTTCTAAGCCTTCTTGCTGGTTTAGTTTGTATTGTTTCATAAACCAACTCACAAATCTATCCTTGTACTGCTGATACAGTTGTTTGGCAAATCCCTCATCACCACTACCTATCTGCCTGACTACTTCTTCAAATAAAGCCTCCTGCTTCTTATTCATTTAGTTTCGTGATTTTCAAATAGGTTACCTTCTACAAGCGATTTTATATGCCATACGCACTTTATTCGTCGAATGATACAATTCAATCGATCAAAAATACCACCAATACTGAAACCTTTACAAACAAAAACAGAAATCAGTCATTCAAGCAATATAGAAATGAATGATTGTGGTGATCTCTAAGATTATACATCCGTTAAGCGCAATATTTAATGATAGTCACTCAACTTTCAAAAAAAATCTAAGTAACTTCAAAAAAAAGTATTGTTTGATAGTAACCTTCCCGATCGACGAAGCACTAAAGAAAACTTTCAAAAGAATGAATACTAAAACACTAGCCTTACGAAAAATTACGCTTTTACTAATTATAACCTGTTCAATTTACTTATTTAATTGTACCGAAAAGAAACCTGATACAAATGCCCCAAAGGATAGCGATCACAGGGTACCGACAGATCAGCCTAAGTTCAGCTATCAGATCTTTAATCTGGAACTAGCCGCAGAAGAAGCGTTCCAAATTCGACAAAACCTGTCCAAATCACGCAATACATGTTCGATAAGAGACGAAGCGTCTATTTCGGCAATTAATGCGCTCCGGGATCCATGCGACTTCAACTGTCAGGTTTTTGATATGGAATGCCTTCAGCAAAAATTTGATTGCGGAAATACGGTCTTGATGATGAAGCGAGCTGATTCGGATGACGATGACGATGATGGAGATGGTGCTGAGCCTCTCCCAATTGCATCGGATACCTCTCTTTACTTGTTCTCTAACCTGGCCGAGCTTACTGTATATTCCGAAGAACCTCAGAAGACCAGATTTGAACTCCGAACAGATGATGGCGAGCTATATGCAAGCAGCGATGATTCTCCTGATCAATTAATTTACGATGAGAGGAACCGACATGTAGTCTTCAAAATCTCAGGAAAAAAGCCCGAAGCGGAAATGAGGCAATTAATCATTTACGTGAAAAGCGTCATAGTGAATGCCGAGGGAAAAGACCGATCAATCGAATTCAAACATACTGTTAAATTGGCATCTGATAGGTAGTTTGATATGAAGCAGTTAATCAAAATAATGCTTCTGATTTTGTTGGGATTTGTTTTTGACCAATCTGTGGTGTTAGGAGAATCAATCGTCTATCAAAAAGTCGATCTGGAGGCTGATCTTAAAAAACAAATTGATAGCATTTATAAAACGCTTTATTACGAAGATTTTCAAGGAGCTTTGCGGTCACTGCGTCAGGTACAGGAGCAGGCTGCCAATCAAAAACTATGGGAAATTCAGCTTTCAGCCCTACTCAATATGCACTATTGTGCACAATATCACGGGAAGCTGGACACGATGGTCTATTACCTAAAAGAAGCCCGTAACTTTTTCGCTAATTTGCCAGACGAGGTTCCAGGTCACATTAGCGATCAACTTGAACGGAAGCTGAGATATGCTGATGGGAATGCCGCCTATCGTTTTGGCGAATATGAACTTGCGATCGCTGAATTTGAGAAAATCGTATCTTTCGATAGCCTCAAACCCGTTTACTTATATAAATGTCTCTCTTTTATTGGACATGCCTATGCCAACCTGGATTATTATCCACAAGCCATCGATTATCACAACCAGGCACTTGATCAATTACCTGCTAAAAAAAAAATATCATTACTACAGAGGCGTAAGCTTTTCATACCTGGGGATTTCCTATAAGAAAATGTATGAATTGCAGCAGGATACGGCGATTTTGCGAGATGCCCTGCAACATTATTTAAAATCACTTGCCTACTTTTCACAAACCAACAGTAAGAACAAAACCGGACCTATTGGCTGTTACACGCTACTTTCGGAAGCCTATGGTTTATTGGGGAAATCAGATAGTAGTCTTTACTTTCTTCAGCAGGCCAGGAAAACTGACCCGGAACACATAGAAACTCAGCGATTTTGGGGCATGCACTACAACAGAATTGGTGACTTTGAAAGTGCTCGTCAACACTTTCTGAAAAGCAACGACATGATTGCCCAAAAACAAGGAGAACGGCATTTTCTCATTGGAAGGAATCTGGTACAGGTAGGCAGACAATACGAAGCAGAGGAACTATGGCATCAGGCATTGAACAGCTATCTGCAAGCTTTTAGTTACCTTACAAATCAAAAAGATGAAATAACAGATATTTTTCAAAATCCTGACCCTAGGAACGCTGTGTCTGATCGTGATTTTTTCGAATGTCTCAGGCTTAAAGCAGGAGCTATGCTCAGTTGGTCACGGGTCAAATCAATCTCAATACAGGAACGCCAATTAAGGCTGAAAAACAGCATTGACACCTATCAGTCTGCGGTAAAAATGCTGGATCAACAAAGGACTAAATATGTTTCCTCCGGATACCGGCAATTGATAGAAGCGAAAGCATTATCTGTTTATGAAAAAGCCATTTCAGCTTGTTTTGATGCAGTTGAACTCGGACTGGATTCTGCTAAGTATACCAAGCTGGCATTCAATTTCATGGAGAAAAATAAAAACAGACAACTTCGAGATGCCTTGCGAATGAAGCGTAATACTACCTTTGCAGGACTCCCACAGGATCTACAGGAGAAAGAGCTGGATTTGAAAAGAAACCTTAGATACCACAGTAGGTTATTGATTCAGGAAAAACAGAAACCTGACGCTAAGCAAGATTCTGAAAAGTTACAATCCCTGCAGGATAAAGTATTCACTTTGAGCAGGCAATGGGAGCAATTTGATCAAAAATTGTCGAAGGACCATCCAGCCTATCATCAGTTAAAAAACGGCGAACCTGTTATGAAACTGAGCAACTTGCAATCCAAACTGGATCGGCAGACGCTTCTAATAGAATATTTTTATGGCGATGAAGAGACTTTTGTTTTTGGCATTACCGATAGAGGTGTAGTATTTGAAAAGCTTTTATCCGTAAAAGCACTGGATCAGTTATTGACAAAGTGTCTGAAAAGAGCCAGAAAACCAGCAAAAGGTCAAATACCGACTGATTCAGCAATGAGAGATTTGAATGCCTTATACGAAGGTCTTTTTCCCACTCAGTTAACAATACCTTCTGAAACTAATAAACTCGTAATTGTTCCTGATGGTCCATTGGGATATTTGCCATTCGAAATGCTGGTCACCTCTCAAACTGAGCAAACCCGTTATTTACTCGAAGATTTTGATATCCGGTACGTCTATTCCACTTACTTGTTGGGTCAACATTCAAAACATAAAAAGCCAGGCCTGGCTTATCTTGGATTTGCACCATCTTACGATCAATCCTTCTTTCAATCATCGGAAGCAGGTCTAGGAAATTTCGGTGTGCTTACGCACAATGAGCGGGAAGTGCGCGAAGCTAATGAGTACTTTTCAGGAAGGGCATTTCTCGGCGAAGCAAGCACAGAAGAAAACTTCAAAGACCATGGAAAATTAGCAGGGATCTTGCATTTTTCCATGCATGCAGTGCTGGATGATGAACGTCCTGAACTATCCAGGCTGATTTTTCATCACGCCGGAAATCAGGGAGACGATTCAGAAATTGATGGAAATCTATACCTTTATGAGCTTTACAATGAATCACTTCAGGCGCAGTTAACGGTTTTAAGTTCCTGCAATACAGGAGATGGTCAGCTAAGGAGAGGAGAGGGGATCAACAGTCTGGGGCGAGCTTTTCGATTTGCAGGATGTAATAGCATAGTGATGAGTCTTTGGGAAGCCAATGACAAGCACACCAGTTATTTAACCAGTCGCTTCTTTTTTCACCTGAAAGAAGGAAAAAGTAAAGACGCAGCACTACGTCAGGCCAAACTGGATTTCCTGAACGAACCGGCAAATAAATATTTCAAACATCCATTTAACTGGGCTTCACTGGTACTAATAGGAGAACCCTCGAAACTCAATGTGTCTACTGACAATTTCCTATTATTCAGCATGTTACTAGCCGGGATCGTATTGATTGTATTAATTTTTTATATCAGGAAAGGCATTAAGGTTAAAATAGGATGATTATCTAGTTTTATACTAATTATATAAACAGCAGATTCTATTTTGGGTCGTGTTCATTTTCAGAGGTAAATCCACCATAGGTAAGTTTTCTCCACAACGTTTCCAGTGGTCCCTGATTGAAAATGCTTAACCAAATGAAGGTAAAAACAATCTGAATTACCCAGACTATCACAACGATTCCCAATAATTCGAACCTGGAGTATTGATTAAATTTACTGAATCCATAGCCATAGAAAAATAAACCCAGTAGTATATTTTGAAAGATGTAATTGGTTAATGCTGTTCTTCCTATTTTAGAAATCAAATTAACTTTTATACTTCTGAAGAATCGCTGATAAAGCCCATTTAGAATGAGTATATAGCCCAGCCCTAATATTTCTTTGGGGAAAGAAAATAATACAGTTTTCCAGTAGCTAATGACAGGAACGTTGTATTCGAATGTCCATTGATAGTACCGTAAGTAATTGATGGAGAGGCCTAAAGTTAGAATTGAGAGACTGATCAACCAATAGTGTTTCCATGTCCGGTAATTATGAAAAACTCCGGACCGGTATAATATCATACCCACGATCATGATCAGCAGTGTGGGGAACAGTAAACCACTATGATATACAACACCTTTATGTACTTTGGAGTGATTATATGAATCCTGCAGGCCTTGTAGATAATATGCTTTGGGCGCCTCATAGTGAGTTGTGTCTCGTTCGTTCAACTTTAACTTCGATGTCCAATATTCATTTCTGCTGTCTTGTTCAGGCGTCATTTGTTCTATCGGAGTTGTTTTGGCCTTAACAAATTTTTCGTAGGATTTTTTTCTTTTAGAGGTCAGAATGAGTGAATTACTTAGCCCAATGCCCATTAAAATACCTATTGCTAATATTAATGAACTTTTTTTCAGTGAGCGAAAGGGAAACAAAAGAAAGCCACAAATGGAATAGTGGTATAATACATCTCCGTCCCAGATAAAATAAGCGTGAATAATGCCTATCGCGAACAACCACAATAATCTTCTGGCATAGATATCCATCGCCTTCAGTCCTACATTTTTCTTTTCCAGCCTTTCGAGAAAAATGTAGAAACTAACCCCAAACAGCAGGGCAAACATGTTATAGAACTTTCCTTGCGTAAGGAAATATACCCAAAATCTGGTTTCTCTATCAATTTCGGTTTCAAAGCCAAACTTCCAGGGACTCCAAGGATCTGGATAGGCGAAACTTTCAATGTTGATAAACAAAATTCCCAGAACGGCAATGCCTCTCAAAAAATCCAGAGAGGTGATCCTATCTGACTGGCTGGTTGGTTTAATTTGGTTCATAAATTACTGGAAACTTTTTGCTGATATATTCTTTTTTTGGGCTTTCAGGGCTAGTTCGTTTTGCCGGGAATTTAGAGTTCATCTTTACCTTAAACATGTCTACGTCTGACTTATGCTGCAAGCATATTCGTAGATGGAAAGCAAACATAAACCTTGCCTGTGATGAAATGGATAATTGCCTCTATACAGAGTAATTCCCGGAAAGTCAGTATTACAGACCTTATTGTTCTATTCATCTTTTAATGCTTTAACAGGATTAGACATGATCGCTTTTGCTATCTGCGAAAGAGCCGTAAGAAGTGCAATCAATAACATGATCAGTATAGCAGCTCCAAAAAACCACCATTTGAGATCAATTCGATAGGCGAATTCATCAAGCCAGCGATCCATCAAAAGGGTAGAGGCAGCTACTCCGATGATGGAGGCAATTATCAGGGGAAGCATAAAATCTTGAGAAAGAACCTTAAAAATAGCACCAGCGGAAGCACCTAGTACTTTTCTGATTCCGATTTCTTTTGATTTCCTTTCTGTAATGAAACTTACTAAGCCAAATAGTCCAAGGCTGGAAATAATGATGGCTAAGCCGGCAGCATATTTTGCCAGTTGACTCACCCTTACTTCTGTGTCATACATTCCTGCCCGATCCTGATCAAGAAACGCATATTGAAAAGGAAAGCCAGGGTTGAAATCAGCATAAATATCATCAACTTCACTCAACGTTTCCTGCATGTTGTCCGGACTGATCTTTATTGCCAGTTTCATGTACCAGTCATTGCTGTTGAGCAGAAAAAAAGTAGGCTTTACTTCCTCATGCAAAGATTGAAAGTGAAAGTTTTCTGTAACTCCTATGATCTCATATGTTGTTTCACCAACATTAAACTTTTCACCAACTGCACTTTCAACATTCATCAAATCTTTGGTTTTCCTGTTAATAACCACTTTTGTGGTCTCATTCCCAAAGTCTTTTGAAAAGAAACGACCCTCATATAGTTCAATTTCCAGTAGCTCTAACATGTCATACCCTACATGTCCGTATTCAAACCACACTTCATCTTCCGGGTCCTTACCGGTCCATGTCATATTGGCTCCCGATCGCTGCGCTCCAAAAAGTGCATGAGAAATTCCAGCCGCTTTGACTACTCCCTGATTATTTCGGACTTCTTTCAGAAAAGCCGTTTGCTTACTTCCCGACATACCGGTTGTTCTGAAACTGATTATATAATCATCCTCATAACCAAGGTTTTTTGTTTGGACAAATTGCATTTGCTGATAGATAGCAATTACTGAGACGATCAGTATCAGTGAGATACTAAATTGAAAAACGACCAAACCTTTTCTGAACCATTGGTCTTTTGAGGAAGCAATGTATGATCCTTTCAATACTTTAAGAGGGCTGAACTGCGAAAGATACAACGCGGGATAACTACCTGATGTGAGACCTGTCAAAAGAATAATTCCTACAATCGTCAAAATGGTAGTTAGATTAAAGTATATCTGTATTTGTTGACCAAGAATTTGTTCAAAAACAGGCAATAGCAAAAAGAATAAGCCAAGAGCGCTAAGACCTGCAAGTAGACTGATCAAACAAGATTCCGTTAAGTACTGCGAAATGAGTGACTTGCGCAATGCCCCCAGGGTTTTTCGCAATCCTAATTCTTTCGTTCTTAAGGCTGCCTGAGAAGTGGATAGATTCATGAAATTAATGCAGGCAACCATCAGTATCAATATTCCTATGACAATGAACAATCTAATCAGCTCAATTCGTCCTCCCACAGCTTTACCATTTTCATATTGTCCTTCCAGGTAAAAGCCAGCATAATCAATGATTTGCATAGGGGCACCCTCATACTGAGGATAGGCAACTCTTGTATAATCATGAATTTTTTGATTGACCAACTCAGCAGAAGCCCCTTCATTAAGCTTTAGAAAAGTACGTGCATTCCTGCCTCTTTTTAGTCGGTCGCCCAATCGCTTTTCATAAACTTCAAAGTTTAGAACATAATCAAACTGTTCGGAAGAACTTTTGGGAAGGTCTTTAAAAACTCCTGTGACAACAGCAGGTTCCTCATGACTATACCATCTCCAAACCAATTGCTTTCCAAGCACATCCGTGGAGTTAAACAATTTCATGGCCATGCTTTCGGACAACACAATGGCATTAGGCTTTTCTAACACAGATAGGGCGTCCCCGGATAGAAGAGGATAGGAGAAGAGTTCAAAAAAGCGCTTGCTACCAAATTCACCGACCGTTGAAAAGCTGTTTTCTTCATCTGCCAACCATGAATGCAGAGGTCCCCAGCAGCTATTAACTACATAATCAATCTCCGGAATGGATTCTTCCAGTTCCCAGGCGAAGTAAGGGTTGGTATTTAAAACCGTATTGGTATTTGCACTACCTCCGGCTAAGCGGTATAGCTGATCATTATTTTTATGAAAGTGATCTACCTGAAGCTCGTGATTTACCCAGACGAAGATGAAGAGCACCGTTAATAAGCCCGCAACTAAACCAATGTAATTGATCAGGAATGATACTTTGTATCTTTTGAAACTTCTAAAAGATACTTTTAAGTTGTGTGAAAGCATATGAGTCTTTTTGTTGTTTTGAGTAGTGAAATGCTTTAAAAGCCCTGGCCTGATTAGTTTTATGATATCAAGCCAGAGTAATATCCGAGCAGGCTTGTTTTTAGAAATCCTCCTTTCAAACTGTTCGAGTAGATCACCTTCTATTTCTTCCAGATATTCCGGTTTGCAGAATAGCCTAAGAACACGAAGAGGATATTTTGGAACTTTTTTATTCATCCCTCAGCGAATTAACAGGATTGGCATTAGCGACTTTTTTAGTAAGTAACCCTACTATCATTAGAGCGAGGAAAAGGACGCAAAATCCGGAAAACGCAAATGAACGCCAGTCCAACGAAATTCTATAGGCAAATCCATCCAGCCAGTCAGACATGATGAAATAGGCTATCGGATAGGCAATAATTGTAGCAACCATCAGCAACCTGATATAATCAGCTGATAGCAGTTTGAAGATACTCAGAATAGAAGCACCCAGAATTTTTCTGATTCCTACCTCCTTCGTTTTTCTTTCTACATTGTAAGCGACCAGAGATATCAGCCCAAGCAGGGAAATTCCAATCGAAACGATAGTGAAGTAAAAAGAAAGTTTTTTAACCAGCAGCTCGCTTTGATATTTGGCATTGAAGATGTCGTCAACAAACCGAAACCAGAAGGCCCTGTCCGGATTGTTGTAGGTTCTGAATGCCTCTTCAAGGGATGTTATAGCCTCTTTTTGCATACCTGGTTTGGATCGTGCCAGGATCATCCAGCTATCTTGCATTCTGTTGCGAATGATCATTGGTTCAATGGCACTGTGCAGAGAGGCATTATGAAAGTCTTTCATCACACCAACAATCTTCCCATGGTGATGTGTAAAGCCTATCTTTTTACCGATGGGGTCGGTGAGGCCCATGAGTTCCTGGGCAGTCTCATTAATGATGTAGTTGCTCGTATCAGATTGCAACTGCCAGTCAAAATTTCTTCCCTCTTTCATCTCGATTTCCATTGTCGGGATGAAATCAGGATTCACCTGCATGTAGCGGAATTCCACTTTTTCCCACGGACCTTTACCTTCCCAGATCACACTTGATGTAGCATGTTTTACATCAATTAAAAGCTGATCGACCATGGTGACATTTTCTATTCCCGGTTTACTGAGTAAATGCTCTTTATAGTCCTTATACTCTTGTAAAGGATCCATATCATAAGTGTATGTACGGATCAGATTGCTCCGGTTTAGTCCTATATTTTTATGCTGGATATAACTCACCTGCTGATAAACCGTCAAAGCTCCAATGATCATTACAAACGTTGTAACAAACTGGAAAACGACGAGCGCATTTCTAAAATTATTCTGCTTCGATGGTAGCATATTACCAGGCTTTAGCAGTGAAATGCTTTTGAAAGATGACAGAAAGAAAGATGGATAAATACCAGCCAGCGAGCCCTGAATGAGGATGAAAATGATAATGAAAAGAATTGAATTCGGTGAATACCATGAGATGTCAAATTCTTTTTTGGTTAGCTGTTCAAACTGCGAGAACAGTAGTATGACAAGTATTAACGCTAAACAGACCGACAGAAAGGTGATCAAAATTGACTCCATCTGAAATTGTATCCGAATACTCCCTTTTGAGGCACCTAATACTTTCCTAACCCCTGTTTCCCTGGCTCTTTTGGTTGCCCTTGCAGTGGTCAGGTTCATAAAATTAATGCTTGCCAGAATCAAAATAAGTATAGCAGTGACTGAAAGCAACCTTACATAATCAATGCGACCACCCGTAATCTTACCATTCTCATACTTGTTGTAGAGAAACATGTCTTCATAAGGCTGTAAGAAGACCTCTCGACTATTTTGAAATTTTCCAATTCGGTGATCATTAATTACCTCTTTCAGGTTGAAGGAAGCTTCTGCTATGCTGATATTCTCTTTGAGTTTGATAAAAATCTTACTGGTGTTATTTTTCCAGCGTTTGACGAAAGGTCTTTTCTTTAGGAAGTGAGAGAAGGGAACCACAAAATCGAATTGAACGGTACTTCGTCTGGGCATGTCTTCATATACGCCTACCAATTTAAATGTTTCTCCCTGATCATTTTCCATGAAAGTGCCAACTACATTTAAATTGATCCAGTCTTTTCCAAAGTAAACTTCAGCAACAGTTTCTGAAATCGCAAGAGCATTTGAGTTTTCAAACATTTCTTCAAAATCCCCCTTTAAAAAATCGATTTCAAATAAGTCAAACACTTCAGGAGTGGCATCAACGCCAGCCCATTCAACTAAGTTTTCACCCACCTGAAACGCCATCCAGTTTCCCCTCGATAACACAGTTGATGATTCAATAATTGGATAATTCTCGTCCAGCACAGCTTTTAGAGCAAATGTGGAAGTCCGATAGGTTTTAACTTCTCCATTCGCCTGTTTCTCAGAGCTTAAGACATTACAAACTCTATCCTCACTCTCCAAATGAGCATTGTACTTTAGTTCATCAGCAAGCCAGATCAAAATAAAGAATGAGCAGGTGATCGCCACTGACATACCAGTTACATTCATCAGGGTAAAAGCTTTTTCACGTTTAATGAACCTTATAGAAGACCTCATCTGATTTTTAAACATACCATATCGGTTCATCCGAAAGGTACCTCCAAAGTCTTTGATTAGATTGAGACGAATCAGTTTGATGATCTCTATGGTAAATTTCCAGAAGGAGGGATTACTTTCAAACCGCTCCAACAGATCACCCTCTATCTCTTCCAGGTACTCCGGTTTACAAAATAGCCTTAGCATTCGAAAATGCCATTTAATTCTTTTATCATTCATTTGATGCAGAGTGGTAGCTTACTGTGTGTTAAACCCTAGTTTTTGAACAGCATTCCATAGGTCCATGCGACGTTCCTGTGTTTCCTCCAGTATCGATATTCCTGAATTCGTTAGGTGGTAATATCTCCTTCTACGTCCACCCCGTGAGGTGGTAGCTTCGCCAAATTCTGAATCCAGATAGCCTTTGTCTTCCAGTCGTTTCAGTACGGTTTGCATTGCGCCAATGCTTACTGATCGGTTCATACGGTTCTCTATCTCTTCGATAATGCCAAAACCATAGGCCTTTTTTCCAAGTAATGCCACCGTTAGCATCACAATTTCTTCGAACTCTCCCAAATGATGTTTTCCCATAATTCGATTTGTTATACCTCAAATGTAGTAATTGAATTTTAATCATACTACATTTAAGGTATAATAATTTTGATCGATGAGTTTACATAGTTAATTTCTGAAAGTATCTTAACAGATTTAGAATATCCCTTTAACCGATTACTAGAAGCCTGATAGGCAAGGCAGGGGAAAGGGACAAATTTTTCCTTTTCGAATTCAAGTCAATTTATAATTGAAGGCTAACCGCAACCTAAAGATTACGAAATAAGATTTTGATCCAGAAGTAACCAATTAATTGCTAATAATCTAACCTGTTGATTAAACAGATTTATGCCAGAATTGATCAGGGTTTCGATAGAAATCAAGAGAATATATTTCAACTCGAATTGAATAATAGTTAATCATCAAATACGCTTATCAGAGTCTCCCTTAGAAGATTTGATTCTTTAGTCATTCATGGCGGTATACTGAAACCGTTGTTAGATACCATAACTTTGAACTTAATTTCATTTTTTACTGAAAGTTCTGAACATATATTAACAATCATCGTAAACAAAAGTGTAATGAAAGACGAATTCAATGATGATTAAGTATGAAGTTGTTTCCAACGCAGCAATAGCCGAGTTGAAGAAGCTCTAGATACTGCATTTTTTTTGAATAGTTCTTTCATTAATTTCTGAAAGTTATGAATTAATTGAATTACTAATATTTACAACTATGAACTATTACATTATCACTTACATCCTTTATGTTGTTTTGACCATCGGGTTAACTATTTGGGTTGCCAATACACTATTTAAAAATGGCAGGATCTTCTTAGTCGATATTTTTCATGGAAATGAGCCTTTAGCTGATAGTGTCAACAGGCTACTGGTTGTTGGATTCTACTTAATAAACATTGGTTATGCAGTATTTACTTTAAGAATACTGGATGAAGTACTTACCAAACAAGCAGTTATAGAGACTTTGAGTGTAAAGGTAGGAGGGATTATCCTGATATTGGGAGGCATGCATTTCTTTAACTTATTCGTGTTTTTCAGGTTAAGAAACAGAGCCAGGAACGAAGTAGCGACAACAGCGTAACCATGAGACTTCTTCATTTTTACATCCAGTCGCTTTTAGTTTTGCTGGCACTGATGATGGCCGTTCAGATCCCTTTTGATCCAGAAATTATAGGCTACACGATACTAATTGAAATATTTCTGTTAGTCTATCAAACGGGAATGAGCCTGATGTTGATCAGTAAACTAAAAAGAAAATCTGAGCTTCTATATATTCATTTCATCAGCTCTCTTGTCTATCTGTCACTTATAATAGGTTTAGGAGTGATGTCACCTGGTTGGATGGATCAATTTTGGGTTATTGCCTTATTTGTATTTCCATGGGTTTTGATCATTTTGTTTTTGGTAACGATAGATGATCTGGAGCGAGTCAGGCATTACCGTTAATCGGGGATTAATATTGTAGAGGCTGATTCAAGAAAGAGTGCTTAAGTGGCACTCTTTTTTTTGGTTGACAGTTTTTGAAATTAGATTATATAATCCGCTTTGCAGATACTTTTAACATTATATCAAAGTTAATATATCAGTAATTGGTTTTATCTTAGCGCGATCTGAATAGATGATTGGATACAAGACCAACACTAACCCTAAGGAAAGTCATTTTTTATACTTAAATCTGTAGATGGATTAGTCCGGATATGAAACCTTCTCTGTTATTTTTCATTTCACTTTTGTGTTGTTTTGACCTAATGGCTCAAAATCACCTTTATTCAACAGAACAGTTTGGTATTGATGGTGCAATGTTGGGTGGTGCTATTACAGCTGGTTCTGATGATGTAAGCATGACTTATTACAATCCCGCTGCAATTCATAAAGTATCCCCGCAACTCAGCATTTCTTTTATTCAACCCAGTATCAGATCTTTTGGATTTGATAACTTCTGGAATAACAACAGTGCAGATGCGGTGAATAACAGCATTGATCTCAAACCTTCTCTGGTGTCTTTCAAAACTAGATTAGGCAACTTTGAATTTGCATTTTTAAAGCTTACAAAGAGCCAGCAAACAGATCATTTTAGCACTAAGTTGACTACTGGCACTATGGATCAGCCATCGACTCAGTACTTCGATTATGAATATTCGGGTGAGGATGATTGGTATGGGATAGGAACAAATTTCCAAATCGCCGAAAATCAATTTATTGGCTTGAGTCACTTTGTAAGTCTCGCTGATTACACTTATGATTTCACCATTCTTTTAGAGCAATCAGATCCATCGGTAAACGGAGGTTTTAGCAGATACTTCAACAGCGTATTCGAAGGTGAATACAGTAATGTCAGCTTCATCACTAAAGTTGGTTGGTTGCTCGACACAGACAAACATGACGTTGGAGTGGCAATTACATCACCAACTTACTTAAGATTGAGAAAAGGAGGGGAGCTTTACAGTACGAGCAATATCATTAATCAGGGTGATATAAGCCTTTCGGATATCATTGCTGATGATATGTCTCCCATCATAAAAACACCGTGGGAGATCGATATAGGCTACAGCCTGGACTTGAAGACGAAAGGTAAACTTTGGGTGAACACCAGTTACCATTCAGCTATACGGGACTATGAGATGGCTAATCTGGATGAAGTTAGTCCGGGATATCGCTGGTTGAATGGTAGTGTTGCTGTCTGGAATATTGCATTTGCTTATGCCTATGAGGTCAATGAAAAGTTAGCACTTTCTTTTGGTGCCCGTACCAATCAGTTTGCCTATGAAAATAAGGGGATTGCGCCAGGGACTCAAAGGAACGTGATACTGGACGAAGATCAAATGCATTACGTATTAGGAGCTAAATTTCAGTTTCATCGCAACACCATTCTGGTGGGCTTAGATTATGGTACGATTGGCAGCAACTCTGATATAGCCGGATTTGACAATTTTTCCAATATTGATGTGTTGTCCCCCAATCTGACTGGTTTTCAAAAGACCAATCTCAGTTTTCTCTTTACCTACGGTTTCATCATCGATGAGATTAGGTCAATGTCCAGATAATGGCTAGGTCATCACTATATTTGCGCAGAATTCTGTTTATGATAGGGTCAAATGGTATCAGCATTATATTCAGATGCAGCGCAATAGCAGCC
>JBCBHL010000141.1:0-16845 GCA_038525605.1 Bacteroidota bacterium | reverse complement strand
AATGCCAACTTAAAATCAGCTGATTTGGCTTTCGCGGATCTATCCAGTACAAAAGGACTTACCTTACCGCTTGGGTTTTTCTTTCGGCGAACAAACATGCCTAAAAATACTAAATCTATTGCTGGGACACCCAAGACACCTTTAAAATCACTCTAAAATGAGTCTAATCAATGATTTTCAAAAAATCAACAAAAAAGTGCGGAAGTCAGGAGATCCAATGATTTGGCATTGGATGAAGTATCCTGTTGTAATCTTCTATGCCTACACTGTGATAGAATTTTTCAGCAACAGGAAAAAGCTTACCGCCAACATCTTGCTGGCAGAAAAATTGGTATAATTCAGGTTTTAGGTTTTCCGGTCTATTTTGAGTGTTTTCAATCAGAATTGCCTGAATTGATTACTTTTTAGCGGATTTCGAGGGATCATTCAAAACCTTAGGGTTTTCTAAATTCAACCGGTCTTTCAGATGAGGTGGAATACTCTTAGCCTGATACAGTGATTTGGTGCTGGCAAGCTGTTCATAGGTAAGTCCTTTTGTACTGGATAGATCCGCGAAAGCCAAATCAGCTGATTTTAAGTTGGCATTAGTAAAATCAGCCCCTCTAAAATCAGCTTCTCTCAATGTCGCCCTTTCCAGATTTGCTCCGGTTAAAACAACGCCTGTAAGATCTGCATTTTGCAGGTCGGCTGCAGTTAAGTCTGCTTCCGTGCAATTTGCTCGGGTAAAATTTGCCCTTGCCAGTTTAGCACCAACCAATTTCGCTCCGCTTAAGTTACTTGCCGTAAAATCACAACGTGTTGCAGTCACATTAGAAAGATCTGCCTTTTGTAAGCTAGCTGCAAAAATATTGGCTTCTTTCAGACTGGCCTGCTTTAAGTTTGCTTCTTCCAGATTCGTTTCAATGATGGATGCATTGTCCAGTATTGCTATTGAGAGATTTGCTTTTTGAAGGTTCGTCTCTTGTAGCCTGGCAGCATCCAGATGCGCCCCGGAAAGATCTGCGTTTTGTAAATTGCTGTTTTCCAGATTTGTTTGTGAGAGATTTACCCGTGGGATTGAAGCTTCGAAGAGGTTCAAATGATTGAGGTTCTTGAAAGCAAAATCGTCATTGGAAAATGAACTGGATAATTTGCTTAACCAAAACAAAATGTCTTTTGGATTGCCAATTTCCGAAAGTATGTCAGTAGCACGGGCACAACAGGCGAGAGCTACCAAGATGGTCTCTTCCGTATTTCTCGAAATTCTCTGTTCTTCCGAATAATTAAACCTCTTTTTCAATCGGTCAATGGGAAGACCATGTAGGATGACTTCTCTCAGTAAGAAACAAAGTGTTTTTTGCCACAATTCTACTGGTTCACCATCTGCAACTCTGATAATCAGTTCATTGATGATGAATTGCCTTAAATCGCTATTAAGCGGGTTTTGGCCTGTCACCCGCCACCATTCCTCTAAAATTTCGTAGTTGCTTTCGTTTTCCGAAAATTGATCTTTATTTACATACTTCTGATGTGTAGACTTGATCAGCTTTACAATCGCCCTTGCTGCTAAAAATTCACCAAAACTCTTATGGGTAAACTCGAAAGTATCATCGCCGGTTTCAATACTGAATTTATTGTTTTTTCTAAAATAGAAAGCTGTCAATAACTTGGCAACCCCATTCTTTGCAGAAGTTTTGTATTCTTTCAGTAGGTTTTCAAGACCTCTGTTGCGAATATGTGCTTCTATTTTTGGTTCTGTCGTCAGTCTGGCATCTCCTCCTTGCCAGGCACAGACGGCAATCTCTTCCAAAACCTGAACAAACTGATCTCTTGAAAGGTCTCCCAGTCCTTTGTGTTTTCTCGCATTATCCCATTCTCTGTCATAGACTCCTTCTATCAATTGTTCATAGACCTCATTAATGTTGATGTTCTCATTGAACTTATCCGGATTTATTTGCCAGCTGAGTGCTACCAAATAGTTGAGAAGGGGTTCAGTAGTAATCTGATCCATGTTCTCGTTATCCAGTTCCTCCGGCATATTGCGGCGCGGCAATGCATTGAAACTGAAAAAACGATTCCACCAGATATGTCTTTGATCTTCGTTGAGAATGTGATGTTGATCGTAATATTCTTCAGCTTGGTCTTCAGAGAGATAGTACGGTAGCAGATAGATTATCTGACCTTCTCTTGCTCTCAATTTTTGTTCTGCTTCTTGAACAGCGATAGGTCTGCCAGTCAGTAATACTTTTACCCTGGGACTGCCCGCATTTCTTAAACTACAAAAGTTGTTTAATTCTTCCAGAAAGGAGTTTGCAGCTTCTTTTGCGGTTTTACCCCTCATGACCAACTCATCCAAACCATCAAAAACCAACAATATTTTCTCGCCGGTACGATTTTCTTCAAGCGGATTGAAATTTATGGGAACATCGGCGGCTTCTTTAAAATACTCGCCTACTGCAGCCTTGATCGTAGTGAGAATGTTGAAATGATGAAGCGGAAAGTAAAGTACCCTGATTCCGCGTCTCGCACTGACTTTTGCAGCCCATATTTTGGTAAATGAAGATTTTCCGGACCCAGGTCCTCCTTGCAGAACTTTGATAATGTCTTTAGACTGGTTCGAGTTTAGCCATTTAGACAGTTGAGCATCGAGCCAAAACACTACCTTTTTCGGATCATTGTCATCCTTCTTCTTTCTGCCCGATGTTCTCGGAACAACTTTGTAATGATAGCCTCGTAAAGGAATGAATATGTCTTTTAAACTAAAGCTTTCTCCAAAGACAGGCAACTCAATTTCTCGTTGCAGATAAGAGTCATACGCTTCCCATTGCCTCTCTCTGCGTGCAGCGGCAGCAGTCGGTGCATTTAACGTATCATGTAATGGGCCATACTTTTCTGGTGATGATCGCCACTCATTGTTGAGCGCATAAATGAAATAGGTTGGAAGCCTGTTACTAACAAGCATCGCTCTTTTTTTTGTGATACCGAAAAGCAATAGATAGTTGACAAAATGCGTTTTGTATATCTCTAAAAATGGTAATTCTTTAGGGTTTAATATGTGTTTATATTCCAGGACATAGTTTTTATTTTGAATTAGATGTTTTAATTCATCCATGAATTTTTTGTAGGCAGGGTGTGACTCCAGATCCTCTTCATTTTCTAATTCAATATTAAATTGACTGCTATTCTCTTCAGTTAATAATTGAGATGCGTCGATCAGGGCTGAGATGACCAGGTTGTAAGCCAGATTTTCCGGATCATTTGCTAATTTATATCCATTGGCTAAGTCAAATAGCCCAACAAATGCCATATCAAATCTACCAAAGCTTAGCATCAAGGCAGACTTGGAAAGTGTAGCAAATATTTTTTGGAAGTCCAGCGTGATAACTTTGTCAAGGAATTTGGTGGGTTTCATGGGAATTCCGGTTGGACTTTGCTCCATCATTTGTCAAATCTTTTTACGTGTTCTTCAATGAAATTAATGGTCAGTTTTCAACTCTTAAATATTTTTGAACACAGCGTAACGTTAAACTGAAGTACTGTTCATTAAGGTATTTGTAATTTAATAATTTGATGAAAAGTATTGAAATGGTTTTTAAATACTTGGAGCAATTTATTTGCTAAAATCAGTCAGCCAGTTGACTTTTTCGTGGCGACAAGTCGCAAAAGCCATTTTAAAAAGAGAAATATGCAATTTGGAGATCGTTGATCTCTTTCCGATGTTTATAACAGTATATATTATGTGTTTTGTTGATAGGAATTAATAACCGCCAGAGAACTTTCGGATGAACCACTCAGTGGTTATAAGCGCAGTGATCAATAACAGTAACCATCGAAGCTCTACTAATTGTGAGTAGTTTTCTTCGCTGTAAAGGACCCCTTTGGCTTCAGTCTCACTGAGGTTTGTCTGTAACTGATCGATCTGATCAACAGTTGAGAAAGTTCCTCCGGTCTTATCGGCGATGCGTTTTAGTACATTAAAGTCGGCAGTGAGATTGACCGATTCTATTTGTAACTTGATAACGCTAAACCCTCCTGAAACCGAGACCTTTTTTTTATTCAGCGTGGTAGTAGCTGTGTATCTGTAAGCTCCAGGTGTTAACCTTCCAATTTGATAATCGGAATTTCCCTGCGAGGTAATGTATGAATAGGTGTTGCTTTGGCCTTTTTCGTCTGTTACTTTCAGTTCGACAGGAATGTTGTAGATTTTTTCGTAGATATCGTTATAAACATCTGTATTGAAAACTACATTTTCAGAATCGTTGTACTCATCTTTGGACGTAGCAACACGGAATTTTCTTTTGTCTTCCTTAGTGTTCAAATATTGAATCAGCTTTGAGAAAATATTGTTGAATGTAGGAGTTTCTTCGTTGCGCGAGGCTTCTAAAATGCGCCAAGTCCAAAATCCTGATCCCAACATTACGGCTTCTTTTACTTCGGTGTTATTGTTGACAACCAGTAAAGGCCTGTCACTGTTGATGCTGCCAATTTTCTGAAATAGAAGAACTTCAGAAGGTGCTTTGAGTCTGCTATTACCGTATGGAACCTCTATCGGTGGAAGTTCAGCCAATGTGTTATTATCGACCTCTTCCATTGTAAATTTCCCGAAGGAGCTGTTTAGTGCGCCTCCCACATTGTCATACTGTCCGCGGGACTGAAGAATCTCTATCGTATTATTAAATTGGTTGAACCCAGCCAGATTGGTTTTTTTGCCTGCAATGTACCAGATCGGTGTTTCGTTTTCTTTCAACCTGTTGAGTTGTCGATCTGCTCCAGTGTTTCCTGCGAATGGCTGGTGGGCAATGACCAGGCTGTACTGTTCATCTTTGTAATCGTTAATTCCCGGAATATAGTCGAATACTTCGTAGTTTTTATTGGCTTCCAAAACGCGCTTAATGACTTTAATATCCGGGTGAGGAGCACTTGCCAGCAACAAGATTTTGTCTTTGTTGTTGATGACATCTATATAAAGGTTCTTGATATTATTCTCACTGGATTGTTCACCAGTTTGCTTGTCAATTTCGACTGTAAACCTGTTTAAATCAGCTTTTTCGGCAGCAACCAGGAAATTTACAGTATGAAAACTTCTGTTTTGATCAAAAGAGACGTTCTTCGTTTGTACTACCAGACCATTTTTTCTGAGTTTAACAGAAGCCGAAACTCCGTTGAAGCCATTCTGTAAAATCTCCGCTTCGATGGGAAACTGATTATCCAGGTAGGCGATTTTATTATATCGCACATTTTTCAGGATAATGTCTTTTTTAGGAATCGTATCTCCAACTCCCAATGTATGCACGGGGATACGGAAGTTCTTGTAATCAGGTGAAACGCCCTGATTGTAAATACCATCGCTAATTAAAACAGCCAGAGCCAGGTCTTTGGCGTTGTACTGCTTAGGTAAATCAGCGATAGTACCACTGAGGTTTGATGTCTCATGACTATAGGTAATGTCATTGATGGCAGAGACCTCTCCTGTAAGCGTACGCAATTTGACATCATACCCTTGTTCGGATAAGCTTTGCTGAATGTTATTTACTTTGTTGAAAGCCTCTGATGTTGCCGTCTTACCAATAGATGAAGGGATGGAGGAAGAATTGTCAAATAGTAATACTGCTATGGGTTTTACAGTGGTGTTGACAGACCTTCTCAACATCGGATTGATTAATAGCAGAATGATTAATGCGATCGCCAGTGTTCTCAATCCAAAGAGTACTTTTTTAAGGAAATTATTCCACGGTCCTTTTTTGGAATATAGGAGAGAGGCATAGCCAATGCCAACTAAAATCGCAATTGCTATCCACCAGGGAGAATTAGTAAAAATCAGTTCTGCTGAATCCATATTTAATAAAAATGCCGTTAATGTAAAGGACATTATCACACTCAGGTTATGTTAATTTCCAAATTACTGAGAGTCAAATTTTGAAGTTTATTTTAATTATGAATTCATAATTATGAATCAAACTTTAAACTTAGGCTTTCGTCTAAATCAGAAAATAGCATAACAAGTAGTATTGATAATCTCTATTTTAACGGCATTACGTACTATTAAAGTTTTACGTTAGTAAGATAAATTAAAAATCCTTAATCATGCTGTCTATTGTGGCAGCTTAAGTTTTTTAACAATCTATGGTTATGTTTTATGAAATACCGAATGACCGATTCGGTACTTTTTCGATTACTTGTTAAGTGAGCATTCCACCATCAACCTGAATTACCTGACCAGTGATATAGGCAGACATGTCTGAACCGAGGAATACACAGCAATCTGCTACGTCATTAGGTAAACCACCTCTTTTCAATGGAATACCGTCTCTCCAGGACTGAACAGTTTTTTCGTCCAAAGCGTCAGTCATTTCAGTTTCAATGAATCCTGGTGCTACTGCATTACTTCTGATATTTCTTGAACCCAGTTCTAACGCCACAGACTTGGTAAAGCCTATGATTCCGGCTTTTGAAGCAGCATAATTTGCCTGTCCCGGATTACCTTTCACACCCACGACAGAAGTCATGTTGATAATAGAACCGCTTTTTTGTTTCATGAATGTTCTGGTGGCGGCTTTTACAGTATTGAAACAGGATTTTAGGTTTACGTTGATTACCTGATCCCACATTTCTTCATTCATTCTCATCAGCAGGTTGTCTTTCGTAATACCTGCATTATTGACAAGAATATCCAGACTGCCAAAATCACTGACAACATTGGCAATTAGTTCTTCAGCGGCGGCAAAATCAGATGCATCAGATCTGTATCCTTTGGCATTAATTCCTTTTGCTTTTAATTCTTCTTCCAATGCCTGTCCTTTCTCAACACTGGATAAAAAAGTAAATGCTATATTGGCACCCTGCTCTGCATATTTTTCAGCAATAGCTTTTCCGATACCTTTTGAGGCTCCTGTAATAAGAGCGGTTTTTCCTTCTAGTAACTTCATAAGTTAATCTGATCAAAATAAAATTTCATCGAAGATAAGGAACATTGTGTTTTAAAACCAAAAAATGCAATCTACTAAGGGCCCTATGGGGTTTTAGGCAGATGGATGGAAGTCTGACTGGCTTCAAACAATAAGCCAGTCAGTAATGCTAGATTCTTATCCGCAAAGAAAACATTGATCACCAATGTAGAGATTCCCTGAATGGAAACATGCCAAAGGACTGAGGTTTAGTACAATGCCCGTATTGGTACATGTGCCACAAAACTGCCCAAGGCCACCATTTAATGATTTCTGCTCTTTTTTTAGTAAACTTTTAGAACCTTTGATGTCTAAAATTTTCATAATTGATAAAGTTGTAATTAGAATGATCTAAACGTTTAAAGACAATTAGATTTTTGTCTGAAATAAAAAATAAGGGTGTTATAAAAAACCGTTACCTGCAAAATAGTAAATGTGTATCACTCTTTCTTCGATTTTCTCCGATTAATTCTGAATTGTTGAGTTGTAAATGTCGGTATCGGATTTCACTTTGTTTATTTTTTGTCTCTTTAAGTCTGTTTTGGTCAGCTTTCAGGATGATCGAAAAGCTCTTCCGATTACGTTAGTCGTTTTCCCAAATTTTTGAAATTTTATTCAAGCATTTTTGAAGTGATGTTAGTTGCTGTTATTTGATAAATCGACTTCCTTCTTTTTTGGTAATCAATATTGAATGATGTTTATACCAATATGAATTTTAGAGATTTACATTTGATTCTCTCAATTAGAATTTGATTGGCTGATAGATCTTTTAAGATTACCCGTTAACTATGAAAATACCATATTTTGAACCTTTATTAAGCTGTAGTTACAACAAAAAATAGTTGTTCAGTAAAAAAATGAATCTGCTAAACCAGTGTTTCGATTTTCATTTGATTCAGTGGGCCAAAAGCAATGACTTATTATTGAAAGGATTTCTGGTCGCTACGAAATCCTAAATTTCTATACCAGTTCCATAAAAGAAATTGAATAAGGTGTCATCGGTAATAAATAAATACCGTTATGAGAACGGATATAAGTATTAAAGTAACAAGATATCCTATAATGAGATTTTTACTGTTCTCTGAAGAATGATATAAATCGTTGAACTTTCTTGTGCCTGCAGCGGTGATCCATCTGATGAATGCTCCCAACCAAATTGAAAAGGCATAGTGCCTTTTGCTCTCTTCCGGAATGTAAACACGGTTGTTGGCTGGAGTTTTAGTGTTCTTTTTCATAGGGTTTTTAGTTTAAGTAAATGGTTGTGATTTGTTAGATTATACGTAAATACTGGCGGTTAGTTTTGTGGAGCGATGTGAGACCGAAGTGGCTGGTGCGTTGGACAGGCTCACATGCGGATGGCCTGGGCGGTTGGCTGGCGGGTGGATAGTGCGATTCCATAATGAAGGGCAGATTTTGAAACGCGATTTGAAAACTGATTGAAATTTTATGTTATCAAACCGATTTTAGACAGGATAATCTTATGTCTTTGGATGCTTCCTGGTGTAAACTATTTGGTTTTGGTGAATTCCCTTGTCAGAATATTGTTTTCTTTTCTGGTTGATTTATTGTTTGATAAATGAGATTGTCTAAGTATAATCTGATAATTCCCTATAAAATTATCTGATAATGAGTTACTTGTTTCTTATCTTGCGAGAGAATTTACAAGGAGTCTGACACGCATCCGATAAATCTAACAAATGATAAGTGCTGTCAGCCTGCTGATTTAGAATTAACAATAAACCAAGGAATAGATATGGCGACAAAATATGATCTTATTGTAATAGGTAGTGGACCTGGCGGATATGTGGCTGCAATCAGGGCTTCACAGCTTGGGATGAAAGTTGGTGTGGTAGAAAGAGAAGAGCTGGGTGGTATTTGTTTGAACTGGGGTTGTATTCCTACGAAAGCTTTGCTGAAAAGTGCCCAGGTTTTTGATTACATCAATCATTCTGAGGACTATGGTATTTCGGTAAAAGATGCTTCCGTAGATTTCGGTGGAATGGTGAAAAGAAGTCGGGGAGTTGCTGACGGAATGAGTAAAGGAATTCAGTTTCTTTTTAAAAAGAATAAAATCGATCATATCCAGGGTTTTGGAAAGTTAAAGAAAAATAAAACTGTAGAAGTAAAAGGTGCTGATGGTAAGACGACTGATTACACTGCCAATCACATCATTTTGGCAACAGGTGGAAGAGCAAGACAATTGCCAACCATGCCGATTGATGATAAGAAGATTATCGGGTACAGGAAGGCGATGGTGATGGACAAACAGCCCAAGAAAATGGTGGTCGTTGGTTCCGGTGCTATCGGTGTGGAGTTTGCTTATTTCTACAATGCGATTGGCACTGATGTAACTATCGTGGAATATATGCCGAATATTGTACCTGTGGAAGACGAGGATGTCAGCAAGCAACTTGCCAGAACATTTAAAAAGAGTGGTATCAAAATTATGACCAACTCTGAGGTAACAAATGTTGATACAAAAGGAAGAGGTTGTAAAGTAACGGTGAAGACCAAAAAGGGTGAAGAGGTACTTGATTGCGATGTAGTCCTTTCGGCAGTAGGTGTCGCTACTAACCTTGAGGGAATTGGCCTGGAAGAGGTAGGTGTTAAAACTGAAAAGGGCAGAGTAATCGTTGATGATTATTACAAAACCAACATTGACGGTGTCTATGCCATTGGCGATATTGTAAAAGGTCCTGCTTTGGCTCACGTAGCTTCGGCAGAAGGTATTGTTTGCGTTGAGAAAATCGCAGGACATCATCCTGAGGCGATCGATTACAATAACATACCTGGTTGTACTTATTGCTCTCCTGAAGTTGCTTCAGTAGGATATACTGAAAAAGCAGCTAAGGATGCCGGTTATGAAGTGAAAGTCGGTAAGTTTCCATTCTCTGCATCCGGAAAAGCCAGTGCTGCCGGTGCAAAAGATGGATTTGTGAAAGTGATCTATGACGCGAAGTACGGCGAGTGGCTGGGTTGTCATATGATTGGCGCCAATGTAACGGAAATGATTGCTGAAGCCGTAACAGCCAGAAAGCTGGAAACTACAGGGCACGAGGTATTGAAAGCGGTTCATCCGCACCCAACTATGTCAGAAGCGGTGATGGAGGCTACTGCTGATGCATACGATGAGGTGATTCACCTGTAAGAATTTGCTGGTTTTTACCAGAATGATTTAGTGACTTGAAATGGAAATCCGGGCCCGCCGCAGGCGGGCCCGGATCATTTTAATAACGTGAGTAATCGTACCTGATCCCAATGCAAAAACCTTTGATACATGGCCAACGATTTCTATAATAATCCGTCGAAAAATACTGTCATCACATTTGTTTTACTCTATGTGATTTCAATGGTTGTAATGGTTTTGGTATTGACAGATCTTTTCACGACAAGATTATTTGCAGGAAATAATGCGATGGTCATTGTGCTAATGATCCTATCTACTGTTTCATTAGTCAGACTGTTGATCAACTATCGAAAGTCCAGGTCTGATAATTAGGTGATGTATCATTGATAATTTCTCATTGATATTATTTCAAACTCAGACGAGATTTTACATCGTACCTTTGATAAATCCTTCTTCTTTAAAAGCTGGTTTGGGATATTTATAAAAACCTTCGCCTGTTTTAATACCAAGCTTGCCTTCATCGACATAGGTTTTCAGAAACTCTGCGAACGCTTTGCTTTTTGGGTCTGTTCTCACTTTTACAATATGCCAGGCAGTATCTAGTCCAACAGAATCAAGAATGCCAAATGGGCCGCTTTCCATTTTGAAATTACCCATCCACGAGCGATCAATATCATGGATAGAGGCAACATCTCTCGTTTTTAGAGCTCCTGCAGCGCCAATCAGAGCGATTAGCATACTGTTGAAGATATAGCCTGAAGATTCCTTCTTTACTAATACAGGCGTTTGATTGAGACGGTTGCCCACCTCGAAAAGTAGATCAACGACAGCCTGATCAGTACCGGGATGTGGCATGATATCTACTACGTTGGCCCAAAAAACATCATGAAAATGGAATGCGCAGAACTTTTCAGGTCTTCCGCTGTCCTCCGCCATCATCGACGGGAGCAGGTATGAGGTATTCGTAGTGAAAACCGTTTTCTCGGGACAAAGCTCACCAACTTTTTTCCATAGTTCTTTTTTGAGAGCTAAATCTTCCGTTACAGATTCGTTGATCAGATCAGGGTCCTCACAGGCTTGCTCCAGATCTGTAGTCCAGCTAATTCGCTTTCTGATCTCTTCAAGCGCTTCTTCCTTGATCGCACCTTTCTTCACCTGGCTTTTTAAAATCTGATTATGAATGTCAATGGCCTTATCGAATACGGCTTCCGATAAGTCATAAACCACTACTTCATAACCACTGATGGCAGCCTGGAGTCCGACTCTCAATCCAAGTGTTCCACTGCCAAGTATTAATATTTTTTCGATATTCATGGGTTTGTCTGTTAATATTTTTCAGAATGAACTTTACAGATTTGTGGAAAAATGATTAGCTGTAAAGTCCGCTTATCCTGTTTAATTCAATTGCCTTGCTGGCATTATAGGCGCAAGCTTTTGTGACAAAAAGCAATTGCTTAAACCGTGGGTCTTTCGTAATCCCTTTGGCATATCGGGCATAAATCTGCTGACAAATAACGCCTACTTTTAGTGCCCCAAATACATAATAGAATACCATATTTCGTTCGTTCTGCCCAGTTTGGGTGAAATACTCTTTGACAACCTCCTCACGTGTGAGGTTTCCCGGCAACCAGGTGAGGTTGAAGGGTTTTAAAGCGTCACTGTCTTTTGCCTCTGCCCAATAAGCGAGTGCAGTTCCCAAATCCATCAGCGGATCTCCAACTGTGGCCATTTCCCAGTCGAGGATTGCGATGATGCTTTTAGGGTTGTTAGGGTCTAAAACAATATTGTCGTATTTGAAGTCATTGTGAATAAAAGCTGGAGGGTTTTCATCGGGAAGGTTATTCACCAGCCATTCGAATGAATCTTCAATCTCCCTGATTTCATCAGTTTTAGCTTTTTGATATCTTTTCGCCCATCCGGTGACCTGTCTTTCCACATATCCTTCCGGTTTACCAAAATCTGCTAACCCGGAACTTTTCAAATCGATTTTGTGTAAATCGGCCAATTGTTTAACGGCATTCTTAGAAATTGCATTCATCAGATCTGACGTCAGGTCTAGTCCCCTGGGTGCTTTATTCCTTAAGATAATACCGTTGACTCTTTCCATCAGGTAAAAAGGGGCTCCCAAAACTTCACCTGTTTCTTCGTAAGCAACGGGAGTCGGTACAAAAGAAAAATGAGGTTTTAAAAGTGACAATACTTTAAATTCTCTACCCATATCATGAGCTGATTTGATATTGGCGCCTATAGGCGGTTTTCTCAAAACATATTCTGATTGATCCGTGGTAATCAGATAGGTAAGGTTTGAAAATCCACTGGGGAATTGTTTAATCGATTGCAGGGTTTCCCGATTAGGTAGATTGTCATTTAAATAATTTTGGATCGTCTCTGTATCCAGATTTTCTCCTTCCCGGATATCGGTTGGTTGGTCTAATGCCTGAGATTCCATTTGTTGATATTGTTAAAGGTCTCTGTATTTTTTCAATATATTTTTAGCCATTGAACTTTTGTGTACTTCGTCCGGGCCATCATAAATTCTGGCTCCCCGTTCGTGCCTGTACCAATAAGAAAGCATGGTTTCATCAGTGATTCCCAATGCACCATGTACCTGAATTGCTCTGTCCAATGTTTGCATCAGGATATTGGCAACAAAGAACTTGATGCCTGAAATCTCAGTTCTTACCGCTTTGGTGCCTAATTCATCCATTTTTTTGGCAGTATGCAACACCATGTAACGTGCAGAATCTATGTTGACTCTGGTTTCTGCTATCCAATGTTGAATCGCTTGCTGATCGCCAAGTGTTTTTCCAACTGATAATTCTCTACTGACTGCTCTTTTACACATCAGGTCAAATGCTCTTTCGCAAATACCAATCCATCGCATGCAATGATGTATCCTGCCTGGTCCCAACCTTTCTTGTGCAAGAGCAAAACCCTGCCCTTCTTCACCAATCAAATTAGATTTCGATACAGTACAGTCATGGTATTTGATTTCTGCATGGCTGTGGTAACCGCTACCTTCATCTCCCATAATTGGGATATTCCTCACCAGATCAAAACCTTTTGTGTCGGTGGGGACCAAAATCATACTGGCTCTGGCATATGGTAAAGCATCTGGGTCTGTTATCGCCATGACGATGGCAAATGAAGCTCCATCAGCAGCAGTTGTAAACCATTTATGTCCGTTGATCACATAATTGCCATCCTTCAAAATAGCAGTAGTGCCCATGTTCACAGGATTAGAACCTGCAAAGTGTGGTTCAGTCATCGAAAAACAACTTCTAATGGCTCCATTTTCCAATGGATGCAGGTATTTTTCAATCAATTCGTCAGAACCATATTTTTCCAGCAATTCCATATTCCCTATATCTGGTGCCTGTGCGTTGACACAGTAGTGGCCAAAGGGTGTCATAGCAAGAAGTTCACTTACCTGAGCAAATTCCATCATCGACATGCCCATTCCTCCTTTGGATTCAGGTAGGTGAGGAGCCCATAAGCCCAATTGTTGGGCTTTGTTTCTCTTTTCTTCCAGCATTGGCTGTACAGCAGACCAATGACCCGAGACCGCTTCCAATTCAATTGGGATGAGCTCTTCTTTGACGAATTGCTCAAACTGACTGTAGTACTTTTTTACTCTCTCTGTGGCAAATAATGCAATCATAGTTTTTGTTATCTTTATATGGTATATCCTCCATCAGCAATGTAAGAGCCTCCGGTGCAGAATTTGGAAGAGTCAGAGGCCAGAAATAATGCCAGACCTGCAATGTCTTCCGGTTCTGCTACTGTTGGGAGTGCCTGCTTCATCATTACCATTTGCAGGATTTTGTCATTTGAGGTCAGGGCTTCACTAAATTTCGTTTTCACCAGGCCAGGGCAGATGACATTGGCTCTAACGTGGTTCTTTCCCCATTCCCTTGCCAGCACCTTTGTCAGTTGAATCAAAGCTGATTTGCTTACGCTGTAGAGTCCCAGGCCGTGCCCCGGCGTTATTCCCTCAATGCTGCTGATGTTGATCACAGATCCACCACCATTCTCTTTCAGATAAGGATAAGAGGCTTTGCAGAGTTGCAGAGGTCCTTTCACATTCACAGCCATAATTTTATCGAAAGCGGCATCATCACTATCTTCTACTCCTCCGAAGATCGGATTTACCGCGGCGTTGTTCACGACAATATCGATACCACCAAATTTTTCTACGGTTTGCTTTACCAGGTTTTGAATCTGATCTCCATCTCCCATGTGACATGCGATACCTTTTGCAGAATAACCTTGCTCTGCTAAAGTTTTGGCTACAGCATCTACGGCATCCTGTTTTCTGCTGGAGATGATTACGTTAGCCCCCAATTGTGCGTAAGTCTGGGCTATTGCCAATCCTATTCCTTTGGAGGCTCCTGTGACAATGGCAGTTTTATTTTTTAAAGTATATATCTGATCAATATTCATATTATTTGACTTTTAGTCGAATTTATTAAAAACAATTAACTATTTCATCATTATATGTTAAAAGAATATATATTATATTTGACTATCGGTCGAATATGAAGCAAACTTTAAAAAGACAGAAAAAAGAAAATATCATTCTGGATGCAGCTGAAAAGGTGTTTTTCCCGGGTGGATATGAGAAGGCTAAGATGGATGATGTAGCCAAGGCCTGTCATATGAGCAAGGCTTCACTTTATTTTTATTTTAAAAGTAAAGAGGATATCTACATGGCCATCACCTATCGGGCGTTTCAGGAATTGATCAATCGATATTATGCAATTGTTGAAGAAAAGAGTCATCTCAACGGTTCCGATCGTGTGAAAGCAATTTTTAAGGGCTATGCCGATTTTAGTCTGGAGTATTATCATTATCATGAAGCATTGTTTTATTACATGTCGCTACTAAGAAATGGTGAACTGGCCGATACCGGACTAACAGAAAGTATTTATTATAAGAAGATTCAGGGGATTCAGGATTTGCCGATAAAGATTGTGGTAGATGAGATAGAGGCAGGTAAAAATGATGGCAGTATCAAGAGTAAAACGCCATCGCTAAATCTTTATTTGACGGCCTGGTCGTTGATTGCAGGCTTTGTGAAATTGAGCGTCTTTGGTGGAGTTGGCAACAGTTCTATGAATTTTGTGAATCTCGAACAGTGGAAAGAAGAAATATTTGGAGTAGCTGAGAGGCTGCTCGATTAATTAAAGAAACAACATGAAAGCAGCAGTATTTGAAGAAACAGGACTTCCCGAAGATGTATTGAAAGTAAAAGACATTGAAATGCCGGAACCAGGTCCCGGAGAGATCAGAATAAAGGTTTCAACATGTAATATCAATCCTTCAGATGTGATGTTCGTTCAGGGACTTTACGGCATCAGACCGAAATTGCCAGCAGTTGGGGGATTTGAAGCAGCAGGGATAGTAGACAAGTGCGGTGAGGGCGTTAGTTTGCCTCAAGGTATGCGAGTGATTTTTACAGCAATTGGCGTATGGCAGGAATATGTGATTTTACCTGCAAAACAGGTAATTCCTGCGCCTGAAGGTATGAGTGATGAAGTTGCCTGTCAGGCTTTTGTGAATCCTTTTACTGCCTACGGGATGTTAGATATCGCAGGGTTGGAAGCAGGCCAGTTTTTGATGTTGACTGCCGGGGGATCGGCATTTAGCAAATTTGTGACACAGATGGCTGCTAAAAGAGGCATAAAGGTCGTCAGTACTGTTCGAAGAGATGATCTGAAAGAAGAGCTGAAGAATCTTGGAGCTTTTGCCGTAATCAATACAGAAACACAAGACCTGATCAAAGAGGTGAGAACTCTCACTGAAAAAAATGGCGTTGATTATATTTTTGAAGCTGTAGGAGGAAAAGCGGGTGCTATCGCAATGGAGTGTCTGAAAAACGGAGGAACTATGATGGTTTATGGTCTTTTAAGCCTGAAACCAACTCCAGTCAACAATGGTCTGATATTGTTCAAAGATTTGACTATCAAAGGATTCTGGCTGACGACCTGGATTATGGGGCTTTCTAAAGAACAAATGATGGAGGTGACTAAAAATGTTTTTGGTTCATTGACGACCGAGCAATTAAAAACAGCCACAGAGAAAAAATATAGTCTTGAAGAGGTTGTGGATGCCATTAAGCATTCGGAAACTCCAGGTAGAAAGGGAAAAATTATCCTTGAATTGAGTTAAATAAGTATTTCAGGGTCTCAGAAGTCTATAAGTGGATCGTTTCTATCAGCATGGATTTTCCTGTTATATCATTACGCTGGCTTTTGAGTACCTTGATGATTAAGTGAGGTCTGGCGGCTAGTTGGTCTTATCTATCCGCCAGTGATGTAAAATAGTGAAAAATAAGACTAAAAGTTAGTCTGTACTGTCATGACTATTTGGCGTATTGACTAAATTTGGTATCTATGAATTTTTTCAGCAAGAGGGTATCAGCAAACTGGTTGTTTACGGAAGTGGATAATAGTCCACTCGTACTATTCAGGATGTTTTTCGGTATACTCATTGTCGCTGAATCATTGGGAGCGATATTTACTGGTTGGGTCGATAAGGCTTTTATCACTCCTGATTTCACCTTTTCTTTTATTGGTTTTGAATGGTTGCAGCCGCTACCAGGTAATGGTATGTATTACTATTACATTGTCATGGCGATAGCTGGACTGCTGATAGCACTTGGGTATTATTACAGAACTGGTGCTATCGTGTTTGCCATTCTTTGGACAGGAGTTTATCTCATGCAAAAAACCAATTACAATAACCATTACTTTTTCCTGTAGTTTTAAAACGGTAGGATCTTCATTAAACACA